>JBEHWP010000030.1:0-17472 GCA_040217665.1 Vulcanimicrobiota bacterium | reverse complement strand
ATTAAAAAGAAGATTCTTTATAATACTTGAAGCCCTATAATGTAACTTCCTGGAGTTTTTATCAAAAACCTCAAATTTTAGTCTGTCTTTAAGAGCCTTTGAATTACTATTTATTAAATTTTCTAATTCTTCCCGGGTTTTCATGTCTACCGGATTCTTCAAATAAAGTAACTCTATATTTTTTACTTTAACCCCATCCGGCCAATTTTTATTCTTTATAATCTTCCTTATTTCATAATAATTTGTTAACATTTTAGTATAAGCTTCTATAATTTCACTTTCTTTTTTAGTTCTTTCTTTTCTTTCTTCATAATATTTTTTCTCAGTTTCTCTCTGGGAAGAATTACGAATGTTCTTAACAACCCGTAATAAAACATCTACCAGATGGTCATGAAGTTTATAATAATAATTAACAATAAAAGATATAAGGTATAAGAATTTTCTCTCTTCCTTTCTTTCTGAGAAATCACGACTTTTCGAATTGGAAACTATATTGGCATAATACCCTATAATTTCAGGAGATAGATTAAGAGTGTTAACAATTTTTTCGAGTTTATAATATAATTCTCTCAACTTTTTTAATTTATTAACATTTTCGGTTATAAATTTCCGTTTTACAGAGTGTTCGAATTTTTTGAATAAAGTGAGATTATAACGAGACCCTTTCTCTATCTTTCCTTTTGAGACAACGTTCTCTTCAAACTCTAAAAAGCTATTAAGCAGTTCCTTTTGCTCATCAGTAATATTATCTCTTATAATTTTTGCTAAATTCTTTTCATAATTATTTATAGCTATTGTAATTATCTTTGCAAGAGTGGAATACCCTGGAACTTCTATTTTTTTCTTAATAAGAAAGTCTATTAACTCTGATAAAATAACCTTTGGTCTCAGTTGCCTACCAACTAAAGCACCAGCCTTTTCTATGAGTAATTTTTTTTCTTCATCATTAAATGCTTGAAAACCAAGATTTTTAAGAATTACGTTTTTATTTCTGCTTAAATCAACTCTATGGTAGTCATTCAAATTTATTTCATCAGTTGATATATTCAGCTTATTAGCTACATATTCAATATCTTTTTTATGATACTTTGATGGATTAAAGTTTTTTTTAACTGCCAAAAAATAACCAAGCTGTAATGTGAAGCCAACTTTGTTTATATTCTTCTTTAAAGTCTCAAGATACTTCTCAGCCCATTTGGGCAAATAGAAAAAATATTTCCTTTCCTCACTATTGAATTCTGGAGGATTTTTTAGAGTTTTTAATTCAGATGCACTGAGTATTTGAAGTAATGTCATTTTATAACCTCTTTCCATTAATGAATTAAAAAACGAGCGTTTTTATTAAGCATATTTAATTTATAGAAAAATTCATTTATTTTTCTCATAACCTGCTAAAATTAATTAATATTTCCTGTTTATTTATGCATCATAAGAATTTTATTGGAGGAATAATTATGAATTATGCCTATATTAGAGTAAGTACGGATAAGCAAAATACTGAAAATCAGAGATTTGAGATATTAAAGTTCATAGATGAAAAAAAGATAACAATTGATAGATGGGTAGAAGAAACGATTACTACTAAAAAGTACATTGAACATAGGAAACTCGGAGAACTTTTAAAAGAACTTTCCTCTGATGATATTCTTATTTGTTCTGAAATTAGCAGGATTGGTAGAAGCTTAATGGAGGTCATGAGCATTTTACATCTACTTATGAAAAAGGATGTAAAGGTCTATACTGTAAAGGAAAGATATGAACTCGGTAACAATATAAATTCTAAAATTTTAGCCTTTGCATTTAGCCTGGCTGCGGAAATTGAAAGGCAGATGATTAGCCAGAGAACTAAAGAAGCATTAGCGCGGAAAAAGGCAGAAGGCAAGAAACTGGGAAGACCTAAAGGAAGCTTATCCAAGAAGACAAAGCTTGCAGGAAAAGAGGGAATTATAAGAGACTTTCTTAAAAACAGGGTCTCTGTATGTGCTATCGGAAGAATTTTAAATGTTAATAGAATGACTGTTTCAAGTTTTATTAAGACAAGAAATTTGAGGAAAGATTTTTAAGAAAACAGAAAAGATTTTGGGCGAAATTGGCATTAGGTAATTATATGTTAATTTTTAACCACGTAACATTTGCCCTGTTTCCCCCGAAATACCCATTGGACTGTATTTATGATGAACACTTACAAAGGAGGATGCAGAAAGGCCTAAATAAAGGAGAAGCTACGAATGCTCTTGCCAGAGCCTTATTTTTTGGGAAACGGGGGGAACTCAAGGAAAGAGCTATAAAAGACCAGTTACAGCAGGCTACTGCTCTTAATTTATTGATCAATGCTATTATCATATGGAATACTGTTTATCTTTCAAAAGCTATTAATTTTTTAGAAAAAACTGGTGAGCTTAAAAGAGATTTACTTCCTTATGTGTCTCCTCTTGCCTGGGAACATATCAATTTTCTTGGAGAATATACCTTTGATTTAAACTATATATCAACTTTGGATTCATTAAGATCCTTGCAAATAAAGGGTTTGCAAAAAGGCCTGGAGTCTTAATTTTGGCTCTATGACTGGCGGAAACACCTTAGAGTAAAAAAATGTCAAAATGTGAGCGCTACCCCATATATAATTAACAGAGAACTCGTTCATTAATACTAAACCGAACATTTTCACAAGATTCTGCTTGATACCCTTTACAGAATTAATAATTTTTTTCTTACATTTAATCGGAAATATCCTTCATCTGCCAGGTATTCTGGTCTGTTCGCTTCAAAGGGATGTATATCGACTTCGAAAACAGCAGGTTTCTCAATGTTATATACCTCTGTATTTTCCCAGACTTTTTCTTTATTATATAAAATATTTATCTCCTTTATTTCATTGAATATATCATCAGGTGATTCATATTTTAGCTCTATATTCAATTTTTCCGCCAATTTTTTTATAACCTGCCAGTTTTCGAGACCAGTTTTTGAATTAAATATTTTATTAAATTTCTGAACCCTTCTGTCACAGGAAGTAAAGGTTCCTTCTGTCTCTATATAACCGGAGGAAGGAAGAATTATATCTGCTTTTTCTGCGGTTTCCGTCATGAAATAATCATAAACCATTAAGAATTCCAGACCTTTTATATATTCCATATTCTTACCTTCACATAAAGGATTTTCACCGAAGATAAGCGCTGCCTTTATTTCATTATTTTTCATTTTCTTCAGCAGATCTACCGGTTTAAATATTTCCTGTAAATTTAAATTCCACTTTTTAGAAAGATTATCTATTTTCTCTCTTTCCCCATATTTTATATATCCGGGTAAATAGTAAGGTATAAAGCCCATATCCATAAGTCCTGCAGAATTACAGTAATCTCTTACTATTAATATGTGTTTTTCTATTCCGATTTTTCCTGTAACCATCAGGAGATTTCCAATAGCTTTAAGGTCTCCCCTGGCTTTTTCTTTATGACTGTCAATATTATAAATTACTGTAACATGTTTATTTCCCATAAGTTCACACAGTGTAAGGAGTTTATTTTTATCAACTCCTGTTATGCGGGAAGTGTAATCTAAATTGAACTGACTTATAGACTGTTTGAAGATTTCAAAATTTTCTCTTTTTATGAAGTCTTTATCTATATTACCTTTTTCAATTACCTCATTCATAATACCGTTTACCAGTACAGTATTTGTTCCCCTTCTGGAATCCAGCCAGAGGGTTGAATATTTTGTCAGATGTATATCACAGGAACTTATAACAACAAGTTTCACTCCTTTTTTTACTGCCTCTTTTATTTTTAATTCCATTATCAGATTTTCTTCTGTCAGATCCGAATTTATAACAACTATAACATCTGATCTTTCAAGAACATCAGTAGTGGCAGTAGAAGCAGTAATGCCGAAAGAATCATCAAGACTATCCTGTTCAATACCATGTAACATACCGGTAAAAGTGTGAACATTATTTGTTCTTAGTCCTGTTCTTGCGAATTTCTGTAGCAAATATAATTCTTCATTGGACATTTTAGGAGAACCGAATATAGCCAATGTTTCAGGGCCATATGTGTCGATTATATGTTTTATTTTCGCTGCTCCTATATTCAGAGCTTCATCCCAGTTCGATTCCGAGATAGTTCCATTATGTCTGACCATCGGTTTCAGAAGTCTTCCTTTATCAAGGAGATAACGATAACCAAATCTTCCTCTCGCACAGAGGTAACCTCTGTTATGTGTATTATCTTCTCCGTTTTCTACGGAAAAAATATCCTCTGTGACTGCATTAAAGGTCAGATTGCATCCGGAAGAACAAAAACTGCATATAGAAGGAATTTTTTCTGTTACCCATGGCCCGGGTTTTTTGAGTGCACTTTTTTCTGTAATTGCTCCTGTAGGACAGGCAGATATACAGTTACCGCAGCTTATACATCCTGTTTCAAGCAGTTCTTTCTCCATAGCAGGTTTTACTACAGATTTGAATCCTCTATATACAAAGCCAAGAGCGGATACATTAAGGATCTGTGCGCACGTTCTCACACATCGCCCGCAAGAAATACATTTATTCGGATCAAGGGTTATAAAGGGATGACGGCCATCTACTTTATATTTTCTTACTTCTCCTATAAATCTTGTTACATCTATCCCATATTCTGTGGCATATTGTTTCAGTTTACAGTCAAAAAGAGCTGAACAGCCACATGTAAGACATCTGGATGCTTCATGTTCTGCCTGTTCCGGACTGTATCCTAACTCCACCTCTTCAAAATTTTTAATTCTTTCTTCAGGAGGCAATTCAGGCATAATCTCTCTTTTAATTTTCTCGTATTCTGTAAATTCACTTTCAGGTATATCGCCAAATACATCTTTGGAACTAAAAAATTCTTTCGTTACCGGTGTAACTCTGCCGGTCTTTAAAAATTCATCTATCGATTCTGCCGCCATGTGTCCATGTGCTATAGCATCAATCGCCACTGCAGGACCGGTTGCCACGTCGCCGCCAGCAAATACTCCCGGTATTGATGTTTCGAAACTATTCATATTTGTAGATATGGTATTCCATTTTGTAATTTTCAATTTCTCATCTTTTTCAAGACCGTCAAGTTCTACCTGCTGCCCTATGGCAGATATGACAAAATCACAGTTGAGAATATATTCAGAACCGCTTATGGGAACGGGTCTCCTTCTTCCGCTTGCATCAGGTTCTCCGAGGCCCATTTTTATACATTCAATTCCTTTAAGTCTTCCCTCTTCCTTGACAAACTTTACGGGAGCAGAAAGGAATATTATTTCTATTCCTTCATGGAGGGCCGCTTCTATTTCCATATTATTGGCAGGCATTTCCTGTCTCGTTCTTCTGTAAATTAAGATAACTTTTTTTACACCATATCTAAGAGCTGTTCTTGCTGCGTCAATGGCAGTGTTTCCTCCACCCACAACCACTACTGTGCCATGAATGGAAATTTTACCGGGAAATTGTGAATTATATAGAAAATCAATGCCTGAAATCACTTCTTCTGTGCTATCCTCTTCAGGCACTCTCATCTTATTGGCTCCCTGTGCTCCCAGAGCAAGATATATCGAGTTGAAACCGTCTTTAAAGAGACTGTCTATTGTAAAATCCTTACCTATAGATGTTCCTGTTTTTACTGTTATCCCTAAATCTGTAATCCATTTAATTTCTCTTGCAAGTATGTCTTTCGGAAGTCTGTATTCAGGAATACCCCACAGTAACATACCACCAGGTCTCTCATGTTTTTCAAATATTGTTACATCATAGCCTTTCAGAATAAGATAATAGGCACAGGTCAAACCGGAAGGTCCTCCTCCTACTACGGCAACTTTTTTACCGTTCTTTTCAGGCACTTCAGGTATCCAGGGGTCTTCCATATCTATATCAGAAGCATATCTTTTAAGATAATCAATTCCCAGTGGCTCATCGACTTTATTTCGTCTGCATGATACTTCACATTCCCTGACACATACACGGCCGCACACGAGAGGTAAGGGATTATTTTTTTTGATGAGTCTTACTGCTTCTCTGTATTTTCCCATGGACATGAGCCCTATATAACCCTGTATATCAACACCTGCAGGGCAGGTGTTTTTACATGGCCCGATACAATCGGCATAATGATTGGACAGGAGAAACTCCAGTGCTATTTTTCTAGAATCTCTTATTCTTTCATTATTTGTATGTATAACCATTCCGTTGGTGACAGGATTACAGCAGGATGGAACAAGTTTGTTAAGTCCTTCTACCTCTACGACACAGAGATAACATGAGCCATAAGGAGGGAGTTTTGGATCATAACACAGATGGGGTATATCATCAATATTATGTTCCCTTACAACCTCCAGAATAGTTTTATTATTTTCCGTAATTATTTCCTGACCGTTTATAGTAATTTTTACTGTGTTCATTATGAGAACCTCCGAAATCTATTTTAAAGACTTATGTACAACTGGCTATCTGAATAAATTACTGTTTAAGAACAGCATCAAACTTACAGGTATCAAAACATTTTCCGCATTTAATACAACTATACTGTTCAATCGTATGAGCTTTCTTTTTCTCTCCTGTAATTGCATTTGCAGGGCAGACTCTGGAACAGGCCGTACAGCCTGTACATTTTTCCGGAATAATAGTAAATTTCAGGAGGGCAGAACAACTGGCTGCAGGACATTTTTTATCTTTTATATGTGCTTCATATTCGTCTCTGAAATATTTAATTGTTGTAAGTACAGGATTGGGAGCAGTCTGGCCGAGACCGCAGAGGGTATTGTCTTTTATTTTCTGTCCCATATCCAGAAGTGTTTCTATATCTCCTTCTTTGCCTTTTCCATCTGTTATTCTTTCAAGAATTTCAAGCATTCTCTTTGTTCCTATACGGCAGAAGGTACATTTACCGCATGATTCGTTCTGTGTAAAATTAAGGAAAAACTTTGCCACATCAACCATACATGTAGTCTCATCCATTACTACAAGACCACCTGAGCCCATAATTGCTCCTGTTTTATTTATTTGCTGATAATCAATCTGAAGGTCTTCCATAGAAGCAGGGATACAACCTCCTGAAGGTCCTCCCATCTGAACGGCTTTAAATTTTTTATTTTCTTTGATGCCGCCGCCAATTTCATGAACTATTTCTTTTATTGTTATACCCATAGGAACTTCCACAAGTCCTCCCCTGACAATCTTGCCTGCCAGAGCAAAAACCTTGGAACCTTTGCTGTTATCGGTTCCCATAGAAGCAAAGGCATCTGCACCGTTTAATATTATCCAGGGTATATTGGCAAAAGTTTCTACATTATTTATATTTGTAGGTTTTCCCCAGAGACCTTTATTGGCCGGGAAAGGAGGTCTGAACCTGGGTGTACCCCGTCTTCCTTCTATGGATGCAATAAGGGCAGTTTCTTCTCCGCAGACAAAGGCTCCTGCTCCTTCTTTTATTTTTATTTTAAAATTCATATTTGAACCTAATATATGTTTTCCCAGGAAACCTTTATTTTCAGCCTGTTTTATTGCTTTTTTAAGTCTTTCTATTGCTTTAGGATATTCTGCACGGACATATATATAGGCTTCATCAGAACCTATGGAAAAGGCACAGATTATCATTCCTTCAATTACAGAATGAGGATCACTTTCAAGGACGCTTCTGTCCATAAATGCTCCTGGATCTCCTTCATCTGCATTACATATAACATATTTTTTTTCTCCCTGTGCCTGACGGCAGAATTTCCACTTCAGTCCTGTGAGAAATCCTCCGCCCCCTCTGCCTCTTAAACCTGATTTCTCAACTATATTTATAACTTCTTCAGGAGAATATTCTCTTATAACTTTTTCTATTGCTTTATAACCGTTACATCCCATATACTCTTCTATAGAATTTGGATTTATAAGGCCGCAGTTTCTAAGTACTATTCTTTTCTGTTTTTTAAAAAATGAATCGTCCTGAAGTGGCACAGGCCCTTTTACAAGCCATTCATTGACAGGATTATCTTTTATTATATGTTCTTCTATTATTTTATTTATTTTATCAGGTGTAATGTCACCGTAAATATAACGGCATTCTTTTTCATCACTTACTTCTACAAGTACCTCTCTGTAACACATGCCTATACAACCTGTTTCGGCAAGTTCTACATTCAGATTATATTTTTTTATTTCATCTTTTAAAGCACTGTAAACCTTTTCACCACCTGCTGAGATACCGCAGGTACCCATACCTACTGTAATTTTCTTCATAAATTTAAAACCTCACCTTTTTTCTATTTTGAATTTTTATAATCTTTCAGTATCTTCTTCACTTTCTGAGGAGTCAATCTCCCGTAGGTTTCATTGTTAATCATTATAACAGGTGAAAGGGAACAGCAACCGAGACAGGCAACGGATTGATATGTAAAGAGTCCGTCTTCTGTAGTCTCATCATATTTTATACCGAGTTCTTCCTCTATGGCTTCATTTATTTTCTTTGAATTGTTTACATGACAGGCTGTGCCGTTACATATTTTAATTACATATTTTCCGATAGGTTTAAGACGAAATTGTGCATAAAAGGTTACTACTCCATATATGTCTGCCGGAGGAATACCTGTTATTTTGCTTATATAATTAATGGCAGATTCAGGTATATACCCGTATGTATCCTGTGCTGATTGAAGAAGCGGTATGAGGGTTCCGTTCTCTCCGCTGTATTCCCATAACGCTACATTAAATACAGGAAATTTTTCTTTTAACTTTGCCTCCAATATATACACACCTCCTGAAAAATAATTTCTGTGCTTCGAGTAAATAATATTATAATGAAAAAGACAAATTAAAGCAATATTTATCGATATCAAAAACCCCTATAGATTGTGTTTGAAAATGACAGGTGATTTTATATACAATGGAAAAAAAATATCACAGAATATTCAGAGTGAAAAATAAAAAATAAAAAGTAAAAAAAATCGGATTTTACTTACTTTTCACTACTCACTATTCGGTAATTAATAGATTTACAAAATTAATTGCAAATTCCAGTAAAAGTAAATTTACCTGTCGTAAAAAAACATTATTGTCGCTATAAAAAAATTTAAATTTTATATCTTTACATTTCCATAAAGATAAGTGATAAAAACAATAAAGGAGAATAAAATATTATGATTGGTTTTAATTCTAATATAGCAGGTATGAACAATTACTATACACAGTCAGGAATGGGTGGCATGATGGGTATGGGACAGGGGCCACCGGTATCACAGATGATACAGATGATGATGCAGGTAATGATGCAGATGATGCAGATGATGGGTGGAGGAGGAACTATGGCAATGATGGGCGGTATGCCCGGTATGGGTGGTATGGGTGGTTTCACTCCAATGTTAGGTGATAACATCGGAAATTTCATTGGTAAAGCTCCACAGGGTGGCGCTCCCGATGGCGTAACCAATCAGAATACAGACGGAGCTTTTGCAGCAGAAACACCTGCTGCACAGCAGACTCCGGCACAGCAAACACCGACACCTGCTGCACAGCAGACTCCGGCACAGCAGATTCCTGATACAGCCACACAGGGCAAAAAATCAGGACAGAAAACAGGACCTCCTCCGGGGTATAAAACAATGAAAGGTAAAATTCCTCCGGAAGTGACTGCAAAGGCAAAAAGCTTACTCAATCAACCTATGGGAACGGAAATTCCTTTCGAGGCAAACGGAAAGAAATATATGGCAAGGCTCGAAACTCATTATCATCCACAGGGATATGTAGGTGGCCCCAATGGCTTTCACAAAGGTGTTACTGTTTACGAACAGGCGTAAAATATGTCAATGAGCCCGTCCATAAGGGGACGATGGGTTCCGGCACGTTTCTATAAAAAATAAAAATGGCCGGTCCGAATAAAGACCGGCCATTTTTATTTAAAAATTCTAACCTTTTCCTGATACATTTATATCGTCAAATAACAGGTGGGGAGAATAATAAGAATAACTGAATTCATCAAGTCCCGGCTCTGTTCCTATCATACGTATATTGTCGAAGAATTTATAAATATTGCCGGCAATCATGGAATCCATAGCCCTTCCGGCAATCTCACCGTCTTTAACATAAAATCCTATACCTATATTTGCAGAGAGATCTCCCAGAATTATGTTGCCGCTGTGAGCTCCTACAAGGTAATCCGCTATTACTCCTTCTTTCATAGACGATATGAGTTCACTGTAAGAATGATTTCCCTCCGCCAGAGCCATTGTTGATATATTGGGAGCAGGACTCATATCTATAGAAGCAGTCCAGAGACCTCTTTTATAACCGTTACCGGTGCTTCCGCAGCCATACCTGGCTCCTGCCGAAAGGTCAAAAAGGAAATTCTTCAGAACACCGTTCTCTATAAGATATTTCTTTTTAGTAGGAACACCTTCGTCATCTATCGGCGAGGTATGAGGGAAATAATCTATAGTCGGATCATCTACTATATTAAATACGGAAGGAAATATTTTCTCTCCCATTTTTTTAGTGAGAGGACTGGTTCCTTTCAGTATACTTTCACCGTTTATACCTTCTTTAAATCTGTGAAGAATAGCCCACATACATCTGGGGGTAAAGAGTACGGCCATTTTTTTTGTAGGTACAGTACAGATTTTTTCCGTAAGTTTATACTCTCTGATAAGTTCGTCAAGTTTTTCATCGGGAAATTTTGAAAGTTTCCCGGAAATATAGGTTCTGTTAACACCTTCTTTGCTTCCTTTCAGCAGACCTGTTACACCTATGTCAAGAAGGGTCTGCTGGTATGTTTCATCTTTACCGTTAGAGTTAATCAACCTTGTATGTTTTACAGTTTTCTGTACATGAAGCTTCAGATGCATATCAGGTGCTTTAGATTCAGTTTTTTCAATTATTTCATCTGCCATGACAAGAAGTTCTTCAGGGCCCTGATAGGCAAGGTCCGGATCGAAACTCTGTCTGGCCGTTCCCGGTTCTACAGGAAAATGAAAATTTACTTTCTGACCGTATTTGGCCGAAAGAAGAGCTTTCTCCGTTAATTCCGAGGCAACATCATAACTTGTTCCGCATGTATTTCCCAGCCGTCCGTCATGAATAACCCTGAGGCTGAATTCTTTTAAATCTCTGTTGACTATATCATTGAATACTCCTCCGTCATATCTTACAAGAGTGGATTGAGTCATAACAGAAAGAATCTCCGCTTCATCCACTGATTTGAGAACAATATCTAACATCTTTTCCATACTACACACCTCCTATTACTACATCTTTAACCATTAAATGAGGCCCGCCGTGCCCTGAACTCCAGAGCATCTGCATTGGCCCCACACTGCCTTTACCGCATCCGCCTGACTCATCCATGGAAAAATCATTCCCTATTGCTACAATATTCTGTAATGTTTCAAAAAGATTACCTGTAATATTCAAATCTCTTACCATATTCTTAATCTGCCCTTTTTCTATCATATATCCGTACTGAGCGCCAAAGGTGAACATATCGCCTATGGTCTGTCCTCCCTTATGACCTATAAGATAAATTCCTTTATCTATTGAAGCAATCATTTCTTCAACACTGGAAGTCCCTCTTTCGACAAATATATTGGACATTCTGACTATTGGAGTAAAGGTGAAATCTACGGCTCTTGCATTTCCTGTTACAGGCTCACCGTAAAGAGCTGCTGTTACTCTCGAATGAAGTCTCCCTGTAAGTATACCGTCTTTAATAAGCAGAGCTTTTCCTGAAGGGACTCCTTCGTCATCATATATATAATGTCCTGATACGCCGGGAAATCTGCCGGTATCTGAAATATTGAGTATTTCAGAACCCATTCTTCTTCCGATTCTCATTTCATTACGAATAGATTTATTATTTGCAATGGAATCTGCTTCACTGAGATGTCCGAAGGCTTCATGAGTAAATACACCGCTTATGGAAGGATCGAGAATAACGGTATAAACACCTGATTCTACAGGTTTTGCCGATAGTAAATCAAGGGCGATTTTAAGTTTTTTCTCTACATCACCGTGACGATTTTTAAGTCTTGCATAATTATCACATGCACCTAAATGGATAGCAGAACTCTGTATAATACCATCTTCTCTCGCTGTTATACGGCCGTAAACAGCACAGAAAACCTGTTCCTGATTTATACACGTTCCTTCCGTTGTCATAAAAAGCTTTTCAGAAGCATGTTCTTCATAGTACATTGAAGCAGTCTGGATTTTAGGAACGTCAAGAACAATATCTAAATATTCTTTAATTAAATCTTTTTTTTCTTCAAGACTTATAGGCCTGGGATCAATTTCAGGATTTATCTTGACTGTATCTTTAATAACAGGTACAGGAGCAAGAGAAACTTTGTCTTTTTTTCTTTTACCGGAACTTTTTGCCGATAGAACTGCTATGCTTACGGCATGATCGAGATTATCCATATCTGTCCAGGAATTACACCCCATACCTCCGTCTGCTACTGCTCTTATATGGCCGCCAATCATAGTAGACTGGCTTATTTCTTTTAAATCGCGACCGGAAAAGAGAACTTTAGAATGAGATATTTTTTCCCATCTCGCATCTAAATATTCTGCATCTGCAGATGATAAAGCTTTTTCTAAAATGTCTTTCAATACAAATACCCCCCGACTATATTTATTTTTCTATATAACAATGCAAATCATTATAAGCATAATCACTGAAAATTCGATATAAATCACCCGAATCCTTTCATACATTACTGTATTCTTAATATAGAAAGAAAATTTTACCACCCAATAAACTCGATATAAATAAAAAATTTTTCTTTCCATTTTTTATTCTGAAACTTTTCTGTTTTTTTTAAGGTTATATTATATAGTAAATTAATAATTGGATGGGAAAAGATTTCCTTTAAAAAATGTTCTATAAAATTTTTCACATTATCTTCTGTATTATGAGAGCACTTATTCTTCTATTAAATTATTCAGTTTAATTAAAAGAAAGAAGGAAGCAATATGAAAATATTATCAGACCGATTTAGTAAAATCGATAAAGCCGGCAGTTTATTCAACAAAAATACTGTAGAAAAAAATATTCTAGAAGTAAAAGACAGAGTCACCCTGTCACATAATACCACAACGGCTCCTTCCGAGGAAGTTGCATCTATTGCCGGCATCGGTTTTACAGAGAGCGTAACACCGGAAAGGGCCGACACACATGCCAGCTTTTATGGACAAAAAGAGCTTTTAGAGATTTTAAATAATATGACAGATGAGAATAATAATGTAAAATTCGTAGCATCTAAAGGACTGCTTGAAGCCCTTCAGTCTGAAGGCTCTTTCGATAAAACTGCTGTCCTTGTTAAAACCGGAGTGAATATTCTTTCTATAATAGCTCCCACCGCCGAAAATACCTTATTAGAAACTCATAAGCCTTCTCTGGCAGAACGTGAACTTAAAGATGAAGGCATGACAGATCTTCTGAACTTTATCCATTCTATAAGGGACAAAAAAACTCCCTGCGTAAATACTTCTATTTCATTAAAAGCTCTGGAGCCTTTTATAAAACTGTTAGAAGGTGAAATTAAAGATAAAGACATTACGGATCTTCTTACCTCTATAAGTTCTATGTCCGGCAACAATAGTGTAAAATATATTGCATACAAAGGGCTTCTGGAAGTATTAAATTCAGATAAAACAACCGATAAAACAGCTCTACTGGGTAAAATCGGAGAACATATAATGGCTTCAGATATTTCCGGGTATTCCAATGGAAACAGTTCTATCTCTCTACAGGCGGCAAAACCACTGGTAGAAATTTTAAAAAGACATGTTGAAGATAAAGATCTCCAAAAAATGCTTGGAATGGCAGAACATATTTCAGATAATGAACCATGCTTGAAATATGCCGCATACATGGGCATTTTTAAAACCACTGGTTCAGGAGAAAACCTTTCTGACAGAGTCCGTTTCTGGAGTAAAACAGGGGCCAATATCATGGATTCACCTGTTCCAGGCTATTCCTATGGAAATAGTTCTATATCAATGAAAGCTGTACAGCCATTTATAGAAGAGCTAAAACATCATATTAATGACAGCCGGACTGAAGAACTGTTTGAACTTATCGGCAAAATCCCGGACAACGAAGAGGCTGCAAAATTTGCTGCCTGTAGAGGTCTTTTAGGCACAATGTCTTCTGACCTTCCGGACGATAAAACAGCACTTTTAAGTAAAATTGCTTTTAATATTATGGAATCTAAGATTCCAGGCTATCAGTATGGAAACACCTCAATTTCCTTAAAAGCAGCAAAACCTTTTATAGAAAATTTAAATGGAGAGTTAAAAGATAAGAGAGATAAAAAATTGATTGGTCGTGCCGATGCATTACCAGATAGTGAAAATAATATAAAATTTACATTATACAAAGGTTTAACGGATACTTTCTCTGGAGATATACCTTCCAGTAACGTTTCTCTCCTGGGCAGAGCCGCATCAAATATTCTGAATGTAACATGCCCCGGATATATCGATGGTAATACGTCCATATCCCTGGAAGCTGCAGAACCTGTAATGAAAGCTCTGAAAGAAGAACTTGACGGCAGTGGAAACAGAGCCCTTTTTAATGTTACTTCTCTTTTGAAAGAAGAAAACAGGCCTCTAAAATATTGTGTTTATAAAGGTATCTCCGGCATATTAAGTTCCGGAGCAGGCAAAGATAATATTGTCAATCTGGCAAAAGCCGGTAATATTGCATTCAATACAACAGCTAAAGGCTATACCGATAAAAAAGCTTCTTATCATATAGAAGCGGCAGAGCTCTTTATGAATGCTATTGAAACAGAAGGAGATAAACATATTACAGCCCTCTGTAAAGCTGTGAGAGATGGTAATTATTCCGGCTTCAATGAAAAATATAAAGCCTATGCAAAGCTACTGGATAGCACCATAATAGAGGAAAAGAGAAACAGACATCATAGAGCTGCCGCTTTGCTTGCAATAGGCGGAACAGCAGGACTGGCAATGGCTTTTGCTACATTCTCCCACTCTATGCCTGTAATTGGCTCTGTTATTTCTGCACTTGCAGGAGCAAGTTTTGTTGAAGCTACAATTCAGCACATTAAAGCTATGAATATTTAATTTTTTCGGCATAGTTCAAATTTCAGGGCGAATATAAACATCTGTAAATCATAAATATGACTGTTCCCACTGCCAGGTTCATTTGAATAGTTTTAAGGGCTCCGAATTACAGGGATCCCAGGCCTGTCAGCTATAGTGGTAATATTCCTGGATTTTTGGATAAAAAAGGATTTTCTAAAGAAATATTGAATATTTGAAAAAATTTTTAGGAATCGGTGATTTATGAAAAAAAAAGGTGTTTATGCAGGGAGTTTTGACCCTATAACCAACGGCCATATGTGGATGATAAGAGAAGGTTCTCTTTTGTTCGACGAATTTGTAGTGGTAATAGGGACAAATCCTGATAAGAATTATACGTTTACTACGGAAGAAAGATTCCACCTCATAGAGAAGAGTATAAAAGGTATAGATAATGTGAAAATTGACTCTATGGAAAATCGCTTTCTTGTGAGATATACGGAAAATATAGGTGCCAATTATATACTCAGAGGGATAAGATCTGAAAATGATTACAGTTTCGAAAGGGTAATGAGGAATATAAACGGGGATATGAACAGTGACATAACTACTGTATTTCTCATACCACCCAGGGAAATCGCCGAAGTGAGCTCAAGTATGGTAAAAGGTCTTATAGGGCCTGAAGACTGGAGAGAAGTTGTCAAAAAATATGTCCCCCTCCCTGTTTACAATTTCTTTCTGGAAAGATTCGATAAAACCTGACTATCCCTGAAAAAATAAAACCCCTGAAATCAGGGGTTTTATTTTACCATATTATTATATCATTCTACCCATGCCCATACCTGGAACTGCCTGGCCGGGGGTTACACCCTGCATTCCCGGCATACCCATGCCCTGCATTCCCTGCATGCCCTGCATTCCTTGCTGTCCCATCATATCTCCGCCTGCCTGCATGGCCATCTGTAATTTCTGTTTTAACTGAGGTGTCTGTGGCTGCCACCCCTGTCCCTGAGCAGACTGTAAATCTGTCTGTAACTGCTGTTTTGCCTGAGTAATATTGCCTCCGCCCATTCCTGGCATACCTTTGGCTCCGCCCATTCCTGGCATACCTGTGGCTCCGCCCATTCCTGGCATACCCATGGCTCCGCCCATAGCTGGATTCATACCACCACCGATACCACCGACACCCTGTACTCCTCCGGCACCCTGCATACCCTGCATACCCTGCATACCCTGCTGACCCATCATGCCGCCCATACCTGCTGCCTGAAGTACTCTATCGCAATCGGCATTTATAATCATATCCCAGTCCTGTTTTCCCTGGTTTGGATTCATCTGAGGGCCACCTGCACCGCCTGCTTCTTTTGCCTTATCTCCGCCGCCGCCTTCACCTTTGCCGCCGCCGCCTTCTCCTCCGCCGCCGCCGCCGCATTCTTTTGCTTTTTCTTCTTCTTTCGGCTTCATGGCATCCTGAAGAGCTTTCAATATTTCATCAAGCTTGTCATTGGTTGCAGATGCATCACCTGTACTTGCATTTGCTCCGCTTGCTCCTGCTCCGCTTGCTGCTGCTCCGCTTGCCGCTGCGCCTGATGCTTCACCGGGCTTTGTTTCTGAACCTGGTTTTGTTTCTTTTCCTTCTTTTACTTCTTTTTTAGCATCATCAGAAAGCTTTGTTTCCTCACCTTTTTTTGTTTCTTTTCCTGCCTTTGTTTCTTTATTTTTCTCTGCTCCTTTAGTCTTTTCAGCTCCTTTTGGTTTCTGAGTCTGACTTTTCTTTGATGCTGAGGATTTTGATGATTTGCTGGCTGATGATCTTGATGCTCCTTTGCTACCACCTATTTTTCCCATGTTATAACAGCTCCTTTCATATTTTTAATCACCTGGTCAATTATCAGGTAAATTAATTACTTTTTATTCTTAATCTATTATAAGGCAATATTTATGCCAAAGGATAAAGCATATTTTTTTCTTATATAAATACCTTGATATATCTTGTTTAAATATTATTTTATAATTTTTTCTCATAAAGAAACTGTCGGCAAAATCGTCGAAGAAGACAATTTTGTCGACAGTCAATTTATTTTATTATTCTACCTGGCCCCATACCCGGAACTGCCTGACCAGGAGTCATTACACCCATTCCTGGCATACCCTGCATACCCTGCTGGCCCATTACGTCCCCCCCTGCCTGCATGGCCATATGTAATTTCTGTTTCAGTTGTGGTGTCCTGGGCTGCCATCCCTGTCCCTGGGCAGTCTGTAAATCTGTCTGTAATTGCTGTTTTGCCTGAGTAAGATTGCCTCCGCCCATACCTGTCATACCGGCAGTGCCACCCATGCCCGGCATACCCATAGTTCCGCCCATAGCTGGATTTATACCACCACCGATACCACCGACACCCTGTACTCCTCCGGCACCCTGCATACCCTGCATACCCTGC
>JBEHWP010000029.1:0-17593 GCA_040217665.1 Vulcanimicrobiota bacterium | reverse complement strand
AATTCTGTAATCTTTATTATCTTCTTTATAGTTCCATACCACAACATAACCTATTTCTGCCTTTACCATCTGATAACCCTTTTCAACGATCTGTGTATTTCTCTGTTCAAAATCTTTTGAATACTTTATGGAGACCATTTTATTACTGTCCTGCAAAAGATTAAATTCATTCACATATAATACATCTCCTGCCTGAATTTTTCTTATTCCATTAATCTGATTCTTCTGGAAATTCAAATTAATATCCTTAAGTGTTAACTGTATAACAAGACAGTCAGGTTTATCATAATGTTTACTATCATACCGAACAACGAAATTTTTCACCGTCAACTTATCAAAATAATCCTGGTTTGTATGAATAAAGAGATTTTTTTTAGTTCTTGTAATTGCTACATAAAGAACTCTTTTCTTTTCATCACTGGATAACATATAATTATTCAGCAGCAAAAAAACATTATCAAATTCTTTCCCTTTTGCCTTATGCATAGTAGATACCAGAATAATATCTTTATCCGGGAAATAAAACTCTTCTATCCTTATTTCTTCAAGATAACTCTTCCATTCCGATTTAAATTTTCGGGGATTTGCTTTTTCAAATCTGTGGATAATATCAAAAACAAGGTCTAATTTAATAGATCTATCATAATCCTTTTTAATCTTTTCCTTTGCTTTAGTCCAGAGGTCTTCCGTTATCAATCCAAGTTCATCAATGATTTCTTTTGAAATGTAATGAGTGAAGGTTCTGAGTTCTACAAGATTTTTCAAAGGGAAACCTTCATTTGCCAGTATTAACTTTGCAGGAACTCCCCTCTGTTTTAAAACTGTTTCGATAAGCATGGCTTCTTCGTTTGTATTAGTCAAAACTGCTGTAGTTCCCGGTAATTTAGAAGAAATAATATGTTCTACAAGAGGTATTATTAAATGTTCTGATGTATATTTTATAATTTTAACAGAACCGTTATCTTTCGTATTTGATCGCAGAGTGCATCCTTTCTTCATTCTTTCGGAAAGACACCTCAAATAAAGATTTGAGAAATCCACAATATTAGCTTTACTCCTGTAATTTGTATCCAGATAATAGTTTTCAGAGTCATATTTTTCCTTAAATTCTTTCATATATCGTGATGAAGAACCTTTGAATTCATATATATTCTGGTCATCATCACCTACGACTATTACCCTTATGTCTTCAGCCTGTTTTATGATTACATTTAAAAGATCAAATTCCTCCTGCCCTATATCCTGATACTCATCAACTACAAGGACACTTTTATTATCAATCCTGAGATCCGATAATTCCCCATGTATAATGGCACATGTAGCCTGCTGTATAACCTTATCGGATTTTTCTAAACTTCCGAGTCTACCTAAAAGATTAAAGGCAAAGGAATGATAGGTAAAGATATCAATATAATATCCCACATTACCAACTAATTTTACGAGTCTGTTTTTAAATTCCATGGCAGCAGAACGGGAAAAAGTAAGCATTAGAAACTGTTCCGGTTTTATATCTTCGAGTAAAAGAAGTGATGCAATCTTATGAACCAGTATCCTTGTCTTACCGCTCCCCGGCCCTGCCAGCACAAGGATGTGTTTATTCATATTATCTTTTATGATATTTAACTGTTGTGTCGAAAGAGTGCCGAAGATTTCTTTAAATTTCTTTTCAGTGAGTGGCCTTTTAATTTCCGTTTTTCTCTCGGGGAAATACCTGTTTATAAATTTTTTATATTCCATTCTGAAGTAATTATCAACAAAAATCATTGCTTCCTCATAGCTTTCGAGTATCTTCCTGGCATATTCACCTACGATGTGAATCTGTTCTATTTTATTTTCATAGAATGATTCCAGTTTCTTATAATTTTCTTTCGTAAATTGCTTTTGATTGCTTTGTTCAAGTCTTGTAATTGTAAAGGAATTGTAGCAGATCAGGAGACCGCTTTCTAATTTCACAGATCCAGTTTCATGCAAATAAAGTAAGATACCCTCATAAAAAAGAAGAGAATTACTCGTAGAAAAAAGGCTATTTTCCACAGCGGTCTTTATTTCCATAAGAGAAAATTCTATTAAGACAGATTCCGCCTCCTGATTACCTTCAGGAATTTGTTTTTTATGAAGTGAATGAAGGTAATCTAAAACTTTTTCTGCCACTTCGATTCTCGTTTCGAAAAAACCTTTGAATGTAATGTAATCATATTTGAAGTGAATATCATAGGTATGATTATTTGCATCGATACGCTTTCTGGTAATTAAATCCTTATGAGACCAGTATCTGAGTATATTTCTCAGGATTTCTATCGAGCTTTTTTGAATGGCCGATTCGATTAATTTTTCATTGATTTCTTTTAAATGTATTCTTTTTGTTTTATTATCTTCCGGATATGTCAGAAGTTCTATCAGTTTTTGTTCAACTTCTTTATAGAGAATGAACAGTTTTTTAGAATTTTTCCTGGTTCTGGATATATCTATAAAAGCGGTTAAATCTTTAGTATCTCCTATTACTTTAATCTCTTTCAGAATATTTAATATCTTAGAAACTTCCTCTATAGCTATTCCAAGAATTTCCGCCATATAATCTACTTTTGTATCATTATGACTGACTAAATGCTGAAAAATCCTTTTTGCACTTATTTTTTCCTGATCATTTAATTTATCTGTAATGTCAATCTGTTTATTTGCTTCACTTACATCCCTTATTAAAAAACTGTCGGCAAAAATTCTGGGTGCATTCTGCCCTCTTTCTACATAGCCGCTGTCTTCCAAAGTCGAAATAGCAGTTTTCACCCTTGTGTCCAGATCCTTCATTTCTGCATCCCAACCAGCAGATTTAGCTATTTCAAGTGCAGATTTCGTAAATTTTTCTCTCTTAAAATTCTTTATACCGCGCCATATCTGGGCTATTTCTTTATGATTGAGTTTTGTGTTGTTGAGTAATGTAAAATGTTTATTCAAATCCTTTTCATCAAAGAGAATATAGCAGCTTGCCTCTAAATCTTCTTTCCTTCCTGCTCTGCCTGCTTCCTGGACATAATTTTCGAGAGAATCGGATATCTCATAATGAATTACCATAGAGACATTATCTTTATCAACTCCCATGCCAAATGCTGAAGTAGCAACAATTACGTCTATATTCCCCTCCATAAAATCATTTTGAGTAACTATCTTCTGTTCACTATCCATCTGCCCGTTATAAGGTTTTGCATTAAATCCGTCTCTCTGTAATTTTTCAGACAGTGCCTCAGTAGTCTTAACCCTTGAGACATAAATAATTTTAGGGCCTTCTTTTTCCATTAACAGATTTTTTAATTTCTCATATTTTACCGGCTCCTCACCTGCTTCAAAGACATTGAAAGTAAGATTTTCTCTTCTGGCATGGGTTTGAAAAATTTCCAGATGAATATTTAATTTTTCTTTAAAATAATTGGTAATATCTTCTATTACAGATATTTTGGCAGTAGCGGTAAAACAGGATACAGGGATCGGCTCAGGAAGTTTCTTCTCTTCCATAAGGAGTTTCAGGAAGTTTCCTATATAAAGATAGTCCACTCTAAAATCCTGTCCCCATGAGGAAAAACAGTGAGCTTCATCTATTACAAATCTGGCAATCTGACGATTTTTCATAAGTGACAGAATAGTTCCTGACCTCAGGGATTCTGGAGAAATATATAAAAGGTTTGCTCCTCCTTCCAGAACTCTCTCTATTGCTTCGCTTCTTTCTAAAGGAGATAATAACCCGTTTATAGTCACTGCTCTGGTAATATCAAATCTTTTCTTCAGAACATCGACCTGGTCTTTCATGAGTGACTGAAGAGGAGAGATAACAACTGTGAGAGATCTGTTAGCTTCTCCGGCCATTAAGGCAGGTAATTGGAAAGCAAGTGACTTTCCTCCTCCTGTCGGGAATATGGCGAGTAAAGATTTATCTTCCAGTGCCGCTCTTACAGCATGCTCCTGTAAAGGCATTTCACCATCATAATCAAATCTTCTGAAGTTTTTATAACCGAAAAAATCATAGAGAGCTTTCTGAGGATTTAATCTGTCATTACAATAATTACAGGCTTCATTATGACAGTTTTTGAGCCGAAGCTTCCGGAGTATCTCTATAACTGAAGGTCTTTCATGTAAAATCCATGGGGGAATAATTGATTCCGTATCCTGTGTCGATATAAGTGATAAACTATAGGAAAGCTCTACAGGATTTTCTATTATGATACTCTCCAGATCAATATTCTGACAGATTTTATAATTAAATTCCTGTTTAATTAAACGAATAAGGTAATCGTGAGTCAGTAATGGACATATATTTGCTATATCCGGTAAATAAAAAAATCCCTTAAAACCTGTTATATTTTTTAGAAGTGAATAATAAATTGTAGCAATGGAAGAAGATAATTCTTTAAATTTATTTACAAGGTCATAGAATAAGCTTTCTACCAGTTTAGAATCCGAAAGAGGATTATTTACAGTGGAACTGTTTAATCTATAATCTTTAACAAGATTGTGATATGGTTTTTCACTGAATAATAAAGCAGATAGATATAAAGTGTCGATAACATCTTTGTTTAAAAAATCATGATTAAATTGTACCTTATGTAAAAATTTCAGGTCATGATTGATAATATTATGGCCGCAGATAAAAGTGGCATCTTTAGCGAAATATTCAAATATCTTTACAGAGGAAGAATGAAAGGTTTCACCATTTAATATAGCACCTATATCCTGAATTTTTTCAGTTTTTTCATCTATTTCAAGATCAAAAAACAATATATTATTCATTGTATTTGTAAAACGCTTTCAGTTGAGCCAAATTTTATCTATGTCCCAGAAAAGACTTTATTAATATTATTTTTTACAAATTTATCATATTACAAAAAATTCATCCACGTAATCTTCATTATCCTATTTCATAGTTTTATTTTGTCTAATTGTTATTTGATTTTGTTATATATTCATAAATTGAGTCTTCAACAGGTTGATTCATTCGGAATCTCACCTTAACAACTGAAACATTCTTGCCATTATCATCAGGCATAGTAGTTTGTTTAAAACTTTCATCAATTGGTGTTACATCTCCCATATAATAAAAATCAGAACCCTCTCCGTTACTTTTTTTGATAAATAATGGTAATCTGAGGCCATTTTTATAATTCTTAATAGCAAGAACATCTGGGCTTTTTAACGTCCTTTTAGATTTAGACATCCATTCAAATTCATAATTATTAATAAAACCATCCTCATATTTTGTAGTTTTAGATATACATTCTTCTTTATAATAATTTACAAATATTGGACAATTTGTTTTATTACTATTAATAATATAACCACCAACATTTTGTGCAATAGGATTTTTATCCCAATTTAAAATCCTAAAGACATCTTTTCTTGAATACTTGCGATATAAAATAAAACCTCCAAAATACTTATTCTTATCAAAATACTTATCGTATATTGATTCTGAATAAGTAAGCATGTCTACTAAAAAATAAACAAAAAATTCATTATTCAGTAAAGCTTTAAATGCACCTTCAACCTTAAATTCTCCATTAATATCAGAAATAATATTCAAATTATACTTTTCTCTTACACTTATTAATTTTTTATTTGCTATATCAGTTACAAATTCAAAATTGATATTTTTAACACACGAATCTAATGTATCATTAGTAGATATAACACCATATTTATTAAGAACAATTCTTTTAATTTTGTCTTTTTGAATCGAATTAAACTTCAGAAGTTCCTTAATAATTATGACTTCTTCAATTCTTTTAGTATTTGCAATTTCATTTGAAAATAATTCAAGTAATTTGATTGCTATTTGAGGTAATCTATTATTTTGTAAGCTTTTTTCTTGACTATTGACAAAATTAAAATAGGATTTTGAGTATTCTACATAAAGTTGTGGATCGCGTGAACCATGTTCAATAAAATCCATCATCATTGGTATTTTTCCGATTTTAAATTTTAATAATTCATAATCCTGAAGGAGATCCTTTTTGAGGTTTAACCTTGCATTGTCAATAGCTTCAAAAATTCTATCACGGGAGATCTTATCAAAGTTAATAGTTGAGGCACCAGGGATCAAATTACTTCCACTTGACATAAGTTTACGTAAGGTGTCTTTGTTGTAAGTAGTATCTCCATATAAAGCAATAGGAACCAGGTAGTTATTGTTATAATTTCCGATAAAATCAATTACAGTTAAGTATTCTTTATTATCAGCTTTTCGTAAGCCTCTTCCTAATTGTTGTACAAATATGATAGCAGATTGAGTAGGCCTCAACATAATAATCTGATTAACTCTAGGGATATCGATTCCTTCATTAAATATATCAACAGTAAAGATATAATCTAGCTTATCATCTTTATTATCACTTTCCAATCTACTAATTGCATCAGTTCTTTCTTTCTCGCTATTTACACCACATAAGGAGACAGATTTGTAGCCTCTTAAATTAAACGCTTTAGAAAGTTCATTACTTTCCTCTATAGAACTACAAAAAATAAGGCCTCTTATACAGCCATTATCGCATCCATAAAATTCTGCCTTCTCAATAATCCTTTCTACACGTTCGTTTGCAGTTAGCAAAGAGAACGCCGAATTTTCTTCTAAAACTTGACCATTGACTGTAATATCAGTTACTCCGAAATAGTGGAATGGGCATAACATTTGTTCTTCCAATGCCCTGTGCAAGCGAATTTCATATGCAATATTATAATCAAATTGTTTAAATATATCAAAACCATCTGTTCTCTCAGGCGTTGCAGTCATTCCTAATATAAATGTTGGCTTAAAGTAGTCAAGTATTTTTTTGTAAGTTTCTGCACCTGCTCGGTGTGTCTCATCAATAACAATGTAATCAAAGTGATCCTTATTAAATTGGGTTAAATGATTATTTTTCGAAATTGTTTGTATTGTTGAAAAGATAAAGTCTGAATCACTTTCTTTTTTTTCACCTGAGTACATACCCATTGTTCTGCTATTACCAAAAACTTTTTTAAAACTTTTCATAGCGGCCTCTGCTATATTGGCTCGATGTACAACAAACAAAAACCTCTTCGGATTAAATTCTTTTACATCAAATACTGATAGATATGTTTTCCCTGTTCCTGTTGCAGAAATCAATAAAGCTTTGTTTTTATTATTTGCTCTTAAATATTTCAAATTTGTCAATGCCTCTACTTGCATTGTATTTGGTTTTAACGGTCTTTTATTAAAAACTTCAAGATTGTTTTTATTTTCAATAAAAAAATTTTGCTTTGACTTATAAATTGTTTCATAAGAATCAATAAAATCATAATTCACTTCAACAGCGTTATCAAATTCACTTTTAAATTCATTGATTGCGTCTTTTATTAATTGACCTTTTTCAGTAGTAGATATTTTTAAATTCCACTCTTTATTTGAACATAATGCATTAGCTGTGAGATTACTACTACCAATGACTAAATCATAAATATTACCTTTTTTAAATAGATAACCTTTTGCATGGAAATCTCCATTTACAGCAATCCTTAAATCAATATTATTGAACTGTAGTAATGATCTTAATGCTTCTGGTTGTGTGAAGTTCTGATATTGTGAAACCAATAATTTCCCTTGTATTCCATTGTATTCAAGTTCTTTTAGTACATTGATTAAAGTGACAACACCACTCTTTGTTACAAATGCAACGGAAAACCAAAATTCATCACAAATTCTAAGACATCTGTCTATTGTTCTTAATACTTTTTTTCCATTATTTTTATTGTTTACCAACAACTGAGGTAAATATTCTTTCCTTGAAAGAATACTTTGATCAATGAAACCAGTTTTTAGGCTTTCTATTAAATCTATATGCACGTTATACTTCTCCGATTAATTTTAAAACTATAGGAAGATCTGCTGCCGCCCAATCAAGATTTTCTAGATTACTTTTATCTAACCATTTATAAGTAAAATGTTCTTTCAAAACAAGGTCAGTTTTCATTGATGTACATATAAAACTATGCATTGTAATTTTAAAATCAGGATATTCATGAACTATAGTTAAAAAATTTTTGACTATTTCTATTTCCAAATTAAGTTCCTCTAATATCTCACGTATTAAAGCTTGTTCTTTAGTTTCACCAGGTTCTATCTTACCTCCAGGAAATTCGAACTTAAGTGAAATATATTCATATTTACTAATATTTCTCTGCATACATAAGATCTTATTATTATTAATAATTATTGCTGCTACAACTTCGTGGTGTTTCATATATTTTATACCCTATTCTAATTTTCAATAAAATATCTTCAAAATTATTTTTTTATCCAAGCCATTATACACTAACAAAGGAAATTATACACAAAAAATAATAGAGTATAATAATTTAAAAGGATTATTTATTATCATATTTATTTTATCTTTATCTGATGAGTTTTCCCTTTACAATTACCACAACCAATTCCACCTTAACAAGTTCAATTACTTTTGAACCCTATGCTTTATTCTCTTGTTCTTTTATAATAGTATTCCCAATATACCAGTATAAAAGTAGGAGTTCTTTATTTACATTATAAATAGCCTTTTGTCTGGCAGTTTGAATTTTCTTTTTAAGCTTTTCTGAGAGTTTTTTCTCAGAAAATAATTTTAATTATCGATCATAATATCTTAATCTCCTCCGGCTTTAAACTGATGGCATCAGAAATAATTTCCATATAAAGATCTAATCTTAATAATTTCTCGGCTATTTCTATCCTGCCTTTATCTATGACAATCTTCATCCTCATTCCTCACTCCCCCGGCTTCCCATCAAAGAACCTCTTCCTTCCACTCCCCGGCACATAACCATCAAAATATCTCTTAAACTTCTCCTTTAATAAAGCTTTAATAAAATATTAAAGACAAAGTATTGATTTTACTAGATTTTCAATAACAGCCTTTAATAAATTCATCTAAAAATTTAAAAATTATTAAAGCTTTATTAATCATTTTCCACTGATACCCATACAGGTCTGGCTCTGGAACCTTTATTCTTAATAACTCCTGTTTTATTCGCCATCTCGTTGAGCAAATTATTAATTTTATATTTCTTTTGATTACTATTAAGATGAGCAGGTAATTTATCCATAAGTAATTTATCAATATCATCACGGCCTGCCTGTTTGAATTTAACAAGAAACTTTTTTATAAGATCCTGATAATACTGCTTATCAAAAGCACTGTATTTTATATATTCTGTTTTATCCCCTGTAGCGGCAGCTATTCCTGCAGTTATATAAGGCTTCGGATATCTTCCCTCTACCAGACGGTTCTTCTTCAATAAATGGAAAGCTTCTTTACTTATTTTCTGCCCTTTCTGAACCTTATCCAGCAGTATAACAGTCGCCAGGTCGAGATCTGTTCTTTCAATAAGCAATCTGGAATAATTCTCATCTATAATATGACCGTAGATCTTTAATTTTACACTGTCAAGTTCGGAAAAATCATATTCAGGAAGAGGAAAATATTTATTCTTCTGCTCAAGAAACATATTCTTTATACCCTGGCCTACTCTGTCGATCATATCCAGATTGACCATAGCCTGAACAAGAAAAGGATTTCTGTATTTATTCGGCGTTTTCTCCCTTAAAATATAATCTTCTACCGTTCCTTCATAGAAATTACCGGCATTGATAAAAATCAATTCTTTCGGCTTTTCCAGAACTACTATCCTGGCTCTCAGAGAATAATTCTGATGGGCAATACAATTATTCAAAGCTTCCAGTATTACCCGCTGATCATATTTATCAACCTCAACAGGAACAAGCATATTTTCAGGAAGAATTTTATATTTTATATTTCTGATCTTTTGATAAATATTATTTACAGTAAGAAAAAAGGGAGGTTCAAAGTGTTCATAACCCTTTTCTTCTCCGTCCAGTTTCCATGTAATCATAGAAACAGAAGGAGACAGATAATGAGTTGATTCAGGTTTACCGAGAAGAATTATGGCACTGTTTGTTATCTCTCCGTTAATCGTTATCCTCGCTTTATCTAAAAAAGTCAATGTATCCCATCTATCAATCCCGGAAACAAAAGATTTATTTTTATTCCTGATTTTATATTTTTCCCTGGCCTTATTTACTGCATCTTCATCCAGATCTTTAACTGAAGCGCCTTTACAGATCTGTGCAGACCAGTCGTAATAATTAACCTGATTCCTTATCTGTTCTATTTCCTGAAGATTTAAAGCTCCGAGAGATTCTCCGTCTCTGCCATAATAATGACCTTCCCATGCAGTAGGAATACCTTTTGGAGAAGCAGGGATTTGAAACATAACTACCCTTCCTTCAGGGAAATGAAGTTCATGTATCTCTGTAAAAGTAATATTATTTGTAGTTCTTCTGGCTATTTCAAATTTTAAACTTTCCAGAGAAGCTCTATCAGGACGGTATCTGGTGCCCACAATTTTCTTCTTCTTATCTTCCACACCGAAAATTAACCATCCATATTGCTTTTCTTTTAGATTGGCTTCATTACTGAGAGCAGAAAAATATTTACCAGTATCGTCAAAATCAAAATTATTTTTTGCTTCTTTAAATTCCAGCCATTCTGTCTCAGAAGGCAGAGAGCGAAATTTATCTAGTAATTCTTCAATTTTAATGTCAATCATAATTTTTCCTTTATCAGAATCTTATAACTTCATATACCCGGCTTCCCATCAAAGAACCTCTTCCTTCTCCTCCTCCGGCACATTCCGGAAAACCTGAAATCAATCTTATCATTTACCTGTGTCACAGACTGTCACAGAAATAAATTTTCCATATAAAAATTGAACAAAACAAGTATATATTTTACATAAAATACATCAGCATTATAAAAAATATCCCTATCTAAACAAAATATCAACTATTTTATTATAAACAAAAAAAATGTAAAGTCAAATTACATGTAAAAGATTACTAAAACTGAAAAAAATTCACTCTGAATAAGCACAGGCAGGTGAAAAATCCAGTAAATAAGCCGGTATCGGTTTTTGCAATTTATCTTCCGGGAAAGAAGCACATAAAAGAGAAAAAAGAAAGATTCCCTGAAATAAAAGGTTTTATTCTATTGCAAAAAATTCTTTCCCGTAATTCTGATTTTTTTATACCGAAAACCACATTTATATTATAAAGGAAGGAGACCGACAAAAGGTGCCGGCGGGGAGATTTTTCATAAAAAATTAAGGAGTTTTAAAAACATTTTCTTCCAGATGTGTCCTGATTTTTTCCAGAAAATCTTTTGCTTTATCAATAAAAGGCGTCACATCATCATATGTGAGAGAAACATATTCTCTATAATCGCCAATCTGCCTCAATTCAAAAGCCTTATTTATAGCACGGCCCAGTTCTACAGGGAATATTCCTTTTTTTATAAACTCTTTATTGAAATAAGACAGAATTCCTCTATGCTTTGAAGATGAATAAGGCTCAAATATCAAAAGAGCAAGAACTGTATAGAACATGCCATAATAAAGACGATTGATAATTGAACGGGGGCTTTTATTGCCGGAAAACAGATAAAGGGCTTCATCAATACATTCTTCTGCCTGTTCAAGACGATATCTGGAAAGTTGTATCTGTTTACCTTTATCAATCAAATGGGGACTCCTTCTTTTTGTATCACTTTGTAAAGTGGAGATTCAGACATTGGCCCTTCTTCCAGTTCAAGTTTACTGAATATAACCGGAGATATAGAAGTATCATATGCAAGGTTAATATCAAAGGTAATATCGTAAATCTGTGATATTATATCTGCAGTAGAGATGTCTATTTCAATCATTAAATCTATATCGGAATCAGAATTACCTTCTCCCCTGGACTTTGAACCAAAAATTTTCATATCTATAATATTAAAGGAGGAATATAATACTTTTTTCAATTCCTTTATAGCCAGTATTTCACTATTGCTCATCGATAGTCCAGTTCTCAAGATTATCCGCTCCTTTATAAATTCTATCATAATTATAACATAAAAAAAATATACCGGCTAATATTGAACAAAATAGATTGCGTTTTTTTATGAGTTGCTTCTATATATTAAAGAATATTCTAATTCAATCTTATTAAAACAACTTCAACTGCCGGTCAAAATTTATAAATCCATCTTCTATTCTGTTCCCGGTATATTCCGAAGTAATTTTCTGTTTTCCGTTAACGGTATTTCTTAAAACCAGACTGTATATATTATCAAAATTATTATATATAGATGTTTCCTTTAAAGCTGTAAAGCATATCATCTGGGTATTGTATTTTCTTACAAGGCCAAAGAGAACTCTGAGAAGATGGTCTGCCGTAGTGCTGCCGAAAGGATTGTCTGCGAGAATGACAAAAGAACTTTCCTGGCAGGTTTTTTTCGATCTTATAAATGAAAGCAGTGAAATATACATGGCGAAAAAGCAGGTATATTTTTCTCCTCCCGAAAGGAATAATACATTTTCCCATGGCTCATATCTCTTAACAGTCTGATTGATGTGAGGCTTAAAGACTTCTACCCTGCATCTGTTTATATCAGTAATTACTTCGAGTAATTTCAATGAAGACATCATTGATTTTATCATAGAGTAAGTTTTATTTCTGTCCGAACCCTTTTCATCATAATCTTTCTTTATTTCTTCAATACATCTGTCTATATAAAGATTCATCCTGTCCAGATTGGTCTGTTCATCGCTATATTCAAGTTTTATCTTTATCATTTTCACACTGCCGTGGTCTGTAATATTTATCCCTGATCTGCTGTCGATAGAATTGATTTCTTTTAAGATATTTTCTGCCTCTCTTTTACACTCTCTTGTCAGTTGCTCTTTGTCCCTGTTTATATCAGATAGATTATGTTCACACATACTTTTCAAATTGTTTACCAGGGCGATACATTCAGAAAAAACCCTTTCCACAGAGTGAATATTGTATAATTCATCATCAGAAGAATCCATATTTATAGAAGATATAAAATTACATATTGCCTGCTGGTTACATTTCCCGAAATTACCTGATAGAGTATTATAGGCTTTCTGAACAGATATTTTCTGTTCTTCTATGCTCTCTTTAAAATCATTATAAAAATCTGTTCTTTCTTTGAGATATTCTTTCAGATTTTCAAAAGGAATTTCATATGACTCTATTCCTCCATCTATTGCTTTCAGTCTGTTATCCATTGTAAAAATTTCTGCCCTGTCATGACATTTTTTCAGGAAAGAAGATTTATCTGCCAGAATTTCTTTATTCTTATTTAATTCTTCCAGTTTATCAGTAATGCTTTTTATTCTTTCTTCAAGTTCTTCTGCTATTTTACTGTCAGTCCTCTGGAAATCAATGGCCGGTTCCATGTTATAGGTTTGTAAAATATTTTGTCTGATATTATTTCTATCTTTTTCTGCAAGCCTGTTTTGAAATTCCAGTTCATTTATATCTTTTCGCAAATTCTCTTTTTCCAGGTTCTTCTCGCTTATTTCTTTTTCAATATCCTTTATTTCATTCTCATGTAATGGCTCAAAATCTGAAAAATCTGACCTGTTTATATTTAACTCTTCTATATATTGTTCAAATCTTTCTATATTACCGTGTAAAAGCTTTATATTTTGCCTGATACTATCTGTATCACCTGTAACACCTTTAAGATCTTTTTCACAGGCCAGTCGTATACCGTCAAGTTCAGTGAGACTCAGGTCATTCTGAATTTCTGCAGAAAATCCTTCCGGTAATATTATTTCTTTCAGTTTATCTCTCAGATCATCTTTTTTCCTGAGATTTTCTTCTATTTTTTTTCGAAATTCTGCCTCTTTTTCCCTGTTACGAAGTAACTGCTCACTGTATTCTATTTTTTTATTTTCATTTAACTTTATTTCCCTGTCAAGCTTTTCTTTTTCATTAAAATTATCTGAAAATTCCTTTACTTCTTTTATATAACTTTCAAGCTCTTCCACTTTCTGTCGTGTCTCTATTATCTTTACCGATAATTCTTTATTTTCTTTCACGAGTAAATCTTTTCTTTTCTTTAATTCCTCCATATTCGCTGTTAAAGAAATTAATTCATTATTTAAACCTTCAAGCTCTTCAGTCAGTTCTTCAATATGAGTTTCTTTGTTTTTCAGAAAACCGGCTCTGTATGCGGATGTAAAATTATTTACTTCTATTATGGATTCCTTTATGGTGTCAATGGATTTATTTATACACTCTATGTCTTCTTTCAACTGTTTCTGCCTGTTACTGAGATTATTTTTATAATTCAAAAAAGCCTCTTTTGAAGTATACAGTTTCTCTCCTTCATGATGTAGAAAATAAATATCTTCATTGAAGAAGATACAATTTTCTCCGTCACTTATATTCTTCTCTTTTATAGTCTCTTTTATTATAAAAGGAACAGGAAAATCAAGGTTTAAACCCTTTAAAGGATCTGACTTTTTTATTTTTTCCATATTACTACCGGTAACTACCAGACCATATGGTAAGAGAGGGCATCCTGCTATATATTCTTTTTTCAATGTTTCATCCGGAAGAGATGAAAGATATTCACTTCCAGTAATAACATTCATGTTATTTTCTTTTAAAATCTTTTCTACTTTCAGTATGTCTCCGTCTGATATATAGAAATCATCCTGTAAGAGCAAATTTTTCTCTTCGAGTTTTATATAGTCTACCTGCCTGTCTTTTAAAGTCTTTTCATATTCATCTCTTTTAATATATAGAGAACTTACAGGTATACCGTCAAAAAGCCTTTCATTTTTTATATCATAGTTTGAAAGCAATAAAGTAATATCCCGGAGTTTCTGTTCGTATAAATAGATTTCTTTTTTAATATCTCTTCTTTCACTATCCACTTCATTTATTTTCCCGGTAATTCTCTGTTTTTCTATGTCCATGTCGCGAAGTTTAAGTTCTGAAAGGTCTATTTCATTATTATTCTTCTCTGTCTTTTCCCGGCTACATTCCATATATTCTTTAAAATCATTTACTGTTTTATCTATATCAAATGTTACTTCCTGAGTGCCGTATTTTTTCTTTACCATTTCTGAAAGGATATTGAATTTCTCTATTTTTCCCTGGTAATTTCCTGTTTTTCTATTAAGGTCACCGATTATTCTGTCCAGTTCCTTCTGTTCATTTTCAAGATTTTTTATTTCTTCTTTTATATTTCTGATATTATTTTCCAGCAACTCAAGTTTTCCCGTTATTTCCCGGTATTCTTTTTCATATAAATACTTCAATGAAAAGAGACATCTGTTAAGATGATATTGTTTATCTTCCCATTTTCTGGAAATATTTCCCAATCTGGCCATGTTTTCAGAAAGATCTCTTCTCCACTTTTCAATATCTCTTAAATGAGTGGCCCCTTTTGAACAGTTCACTTTATATTGTTTTTCTTCAATAAATTTCTCTAATTTATTCATAGACATATAAAGCATGTCAATTTTCCCCTGAATATCTTCCAGTTCCAGAATTTTCAGGAATAAATCATAGGAATCTCTCCGGCAGGACAGGTTATTCTTATCCATCTGCCTTTCTTCTATCTGCTCATCAATCAATTTAATTTCTTCTGAAAGAACTTTTAATTGCTCCCATGTATATGTTATATAGCAGAATAATTCGGTTACAGTTTTTTCTATTTTCTGCTTTAAATCCGAATATTTTCGGACTTCCGTTACAACATTATCGCCGCAGAATAGAAACTCTTTATAAAGATTGATACTTGATTGCAGATCAGGTATTTTTATAAGTTTGTCTATATATCTGTCAAATATACTGACAAGTAAATTAGCCTGAGATTTATCTTCATAAATAATCCTTTCAATATATGGAATTACAATAAGTTCAATAAACTGTTTTGAGCTGGCGCTTTTTTCAAAAAACCTGTCTACCCCTCCTTCTTTAAGATTGATAGTTTTTATGGTTTCCCATTCAAGAGCAAGTATATTAAAGGTTCTCAAGTGATCTGTATATTTTCTTTTCTCATCATTTCTAAAAACCTGTATCTGTGGCTGTTCCTGGATAATTTTTCGAAATTCATTGTAACCTGTAAGAGTGTTGTTCTGTTTAACAACATTAATATTATCTATATCCCATGGATTTTTACTGTTATACTGATGGGTAAACATAAAATAATTTACTTTACTGTCTTCCTTTGAAGAACCGGTAACACACATGCCTGTGAGAAGATAATTATCTTCAATGCCATCCATACGCCATTCCAGCATAATATAAGATGTATTTTTATTATCAGTGAAGAAATCTTCAAATTTTCTTTTACCCAGGTCACTTCCGGGAAGGATACACTGAAGGATAAGCTGGAGAAGTACTGTTTTCCCTCCTGTATTTATGAGATTAAAAAGAGTATTTTTTCCTCCCGGTTCAAAGGTATTATTCGTAAAACTTTTCATACAGTTATCATATATAAAATTTACAATTCTTATTTTATTTATTACCGGCATAATCTAACCTGCCTGATTTATAAAATCAAGTATCTCCTTTTTTCTTTCTTTTGCAGTATAGTACACTGTAACCATAGAGTCCATTTTCTCACTGGTTCTTATAATACGTCCGTCTTCCACCATTAAAAGCTTTTCGTCACACAGGAATTTCAGGACTTTACTTATATAAGCCATTCTGCTGTTTTCCGACTTTTTAAGGTTTTTCTTTCTTTCGTCATGGATCATTAAACTGTCCCATTTATTTACGACAGAACTGAATTTCATATCCATAGATTCCTCTAATTCGTGCAGATCCTGTAACTGTTTAAAATTACCTATCTTAATATCAATAAACTCATACAACTCTTCTATTTCCAGAAACTCGCGGTATTTCATATCATACCCTTCACCTCTGTAAAAAAGTGCCAGAATGGAAAGGATTATAAAATAACATGTATAAAGTTCTTCATTATCTGTAATATGGAGCTCCTTTCTCAATTCACTGTTTGTATATCCGAAAACTTTATTGTCTGTCTTTGCACTTATATATTTTCTGTCACGGCCATGGAGGATAATTGTGCCTGTTTCTTCTTCAAAGACTTTTAATATGTGTTTTATATCATCATTATCAATAAGCTTCATTAAATCTCTGTCATCAGAGGAGTTTATTTCTCCTTTTTCAATAAGCCTGAAAAATATTCTGGCACCGAGTTTCACATCTTCGAGGTCTACAAACATCTCTAAAAACTCCTATCTGATAAATTTCATTTTAAAGTTACTCAGTCTTATGTGATTTTCAAGGGTAATTATTTCATCATTACTGTAAAACAGAATGGATCTGAATTCTTTCAGCAAAGGATTTTCTTCTCTTACATCAGTCAATAAATGTTCTATATGGACTTCATCATAATCTTCTATAATAATATCCTCACTATCTCTGTATACTTCATTTAAATTTATTTCTCCTGCCTGGTGAAACATAATAAGAAAACTATAAAAATCAAAAGTGGAAATTATATCCTCTCTATCACTTCTCTGGAGATTCTTAAGGACTTCTTCAAGAGAAGTTTCAGAGCCGGAATTAATATTTGAAATAAAAAGGGACAGATATTTCTTATAATGTTCATACCTTTTTTTTATCTGCTCCTTTTTATTTTCTTCCTGATTTTCCTGGAAATCTTCTTCAATCTTTTCTATAATA
>JBEHWP010000028.1:0-17706 GCA_040217665.1 Vulcanimicrobiota bacterium | reverse complement strand
TTCTTCTCCAGAGCCTGCCAGGCAGAAGATTTTTACCTGTTACGCATCACCCATTACGATACAATTTTCTCTGCAGCAGATATGGTATTACGTAAAAGCATTGTTATAGTCATAGGTCCTACTCCTCCGGGAACAGGTGTTATGGCAGAAGCTTTTTTTGATACTTCTTCAAATGCTACATCTCCCACCAGTTTTGTGCCTGATTTTGTATTACTGTCAGGAATCCTGTTTATACCTACATCTACCACTACTGCTCCTTCTTTTACCATAGACCCTTTTATAAATTCAGGTTTCCCCAGAGCAGCAATGATTATATCTGCCTGAAGGGTATGGTGTTCCAGATTTTTAGTTTTTGAATGGCATACCGTCACTGTTGCGCCGATTTCTTTTCGAAGCAATATGTCAGCCATGGGTTTTCCTACAATTTTACTTCTCCCCACTATTACGACATGTTTACCTGTTACTTCTATACCGCTTTCCCTGAGCATAATATATATTCCGTAGGGAGTGCATGGGAATACAACAGGAGTCTCACTGAAGAGTTTACCTGTATTTATCGGATGAAGACAGTCTACGTCTTTTGATGGATTTACTGCTTCTATAATCTTTTCTTCTGAAATATGTGGAGGCAGCGGTAATTGAACTAAAATTCCATGAATTTTTTTATTTTTGTTAAGCTCTTCTATTGTCTTTAATAAATCTTTTTCTTTACAGTCTTCAGAAAACAGAATTTCCTGTGAATCCATTCCTGCTTTTTCACAGGCTTTTTTCTTTCTGTCTACATATACCCTTGATGCAGGATTGTTTCCTGCCAGTATGACTGCAAGACATGGCTTTATGCCGGTTTTCTTTACAAAATCTGTGACTTTTTCTTCTATTTCTTCTGTTATTTTGTTTGCAATAAGTTTACCATCCAGAATTTTTGTCATTTTATAAGACCTCCCTTTAGAATTAAGTCGTAATGCTTGATGTGTAATACGTGATGCGTGTGAATATGAATAACAGTTATTTTATCTGTAATTAAACAACAGAAATCCTGCATAATTCCTCAAGAGAAACTTCTCTTAAAGTATCTGCAATCATATCTGCATCTGTTAATTTTTCGGCGGGAAAACTTGTAGTAAGTCCGATACAGTACATAGATGCTTTTTTTGCCGCTGTTATACCATAAAGAGAATCTTCCACTACGATACAGTTTCCCGGATTTACTCCGAGTTTTATGGCAGAAGCAAGGAAGATATCCGGTTCAGGTTTACCTCTTTTTATATCTTCACATGATATTATAGTATTAAAGTAACCCTTAAGTCCACTTTCTGAAAGATTAAAAGCAATTTTTTCCGGTGTTCCCGATGATGCCACACATATGGAGAGATTTAATTCCAGAGCTTTTTCTATAAATTCTACAGTGCCGGGAAAGGTTCTCAGCTTGCCTTTTGCAAAATTATAATATTCTTCTTCTTTCTCGATGGCTATCTCATCTATATTTCCTGTAAAGGAATATTTGTCGAAAAAGAATTTTATTGCATCAGATGAATTTTTTCCTACGATTAATTTAAAATCATCTTCTATAGTTACTCCTCTTTTTGCAAGAACAGGCTTCCATACTGCACAGCTATAGGGTTCAGAATCTACAAGAACTCCGTCACAATCAAAAATTATTGCTTTTATTTCCATTGTAATATCTCCACTTTGAAATTTTTTGCTATTATACCATAGAGGCTTGAAAAGTAAAAGGTTAAAACAGGAGTTACCCATGTTTTTAATAAAAATATTAATAAAACTTTGCGATTCCTTTGAAAGCGGGGAGTTACTGTAATTTTACGAAAAAGCTTATAGAATAAAGTGAAATGTCACAGATGTTAACTTGCTGACCTGAGCATAAGCATGTAATAAAAGTTTTCCTCCCGTCACGCGTGACGAGTAACGCGTAAAGAGAGCATATATGTATTATTTATGCTCAACTCAGTAAAGCAACAGGTAAATTGGTACCCAAAAAAATATGGCACACACACCTGTCCCCGGCCGGGTTCGGGAGGAAAATATATGCTGTATTAAAAGAGGATGCTGTTCCACTAACAGACATGACCGGAGTGGTCACAACCAGATATGAAAATGAATAGACAGTGAAGCATAAAACTTTATCATTTTCATATAAATACTTTGATTATGAATTAACCTTGAAATATTCAGTTTTTTTAATTGATAAAACTTAGTAATTTAGCTATTTTTTCTGAATCAAAGTACTCACGAAAGAGTATCTTAAGTTTTTTTTAAGTTTTTTTTAAGTTTTTAATGTTATATTTATTTTAAGTGAATATTATTATAATTTTAATATAACAGAGTAAGTTTATATTAAAAGAGAGTAAGGAGGAGAAGAATATGAAAATTTTAAATCTCATAAATCAAAATAAACCCTCGAAAGCACCCTATTATGCAAACAAAACTTCTGACCCTATTTCAAAGGAAACAAAGGATGAATTCCCGGATATTAAAGTTATTAAGCCAGATTCTGTCTCTCTGAATGGCTATTCTGCTCCCATAGAAGATAACCTTTATATTAAATCAAAAGAAATAGAATTGAAAAAGGAGCTTAAAAACCTGAAGAAAGAACTAAAACATATACATAGGATTGACATGGCAACAAACACTATTATGGGTGCTGCCGTAGGAGGGTCCTGTGCTTTGGTATTTCCTCTGGCTTTAGCTCTGGGACAGGGTGCACTGACAGGAGGAATGGCTCTGGTAGCCGGAGGAGGATTGCTGGTGGCTATTGCATCAGGAATTGCCCTGGATGAAATCATTACTAAATGTTCTACAACAGAAACTCACAGAAAAGAGCTCAGTCAAAATTATAATAATGGCAGAGTCGAATTGGATCATCTTAAAAAATCCGAAATATACTGGGCCGGCGACGACAGGCAATTATCTCCCAGAGAGCAATGCTTAAGCACGTTGAATGAATTAAAAAAGGATGCAGTAAAGGTATTCTCCGGGTATTGCGATGAGCTTCGCGATGAGCTCCGCTATGAGGGTGCCAGTTACAGCACTCGTGAAAGGCTGGATGGCTTCTCTTACGTTTCAGCTGCTGCTGAAAGCGTAGACGGTTTTTTTAAGAAAAAATATCCGGAACTTTATGAGGGAAAAAATGATAAGCATAGTGAAGAACACTATGAAAGACTTTTTCCTGATTTTGTCAAAGATGTAATTAATTTTAGAGGTAAACTTGAGGAAGAAGCCCAGAAGAAGATACCAGATTTCTCATAATGACTATACCTTTGCACTTTTTATAAATTCCTTGTTTTTACTGGCTTTATAGTTAAATAGGTTCCGGGTGTTGGGTTTTAATCTTCCTGACCCAACACCTGACACCTGACACCTGAAAATTGTAGATTATTTTTTTACATTTTTTAAAATCTGCAAAAGTATAGATATTTTATTGATTTCGATATATTCATTTAACTGGAAAAATTGTTTATAGAAAATATTGGTATAATTTTTTACTATATTCTATATTTTTTGTAACTACTTGTTATGCTTTTGCATTTTTTCATAATTGCCTTCTTTTACTGGCTTTATAGTTTAAATCAGTTTCTCTTCAAATACCTTGCAGAGAGCCGGGTTCAGGAGAAATCTTCCTATTAAAACACTCTGTCTGTCAGTTGTTTCTTCTATCTTTTTTGTTCCTATGTTCTGGAGTTTTTCAACGATGGTGTCTCTTTTTATTTCATAATCCTTATCATTCATGGCTCTTGCCTGTTCTATTATATTTTCTATTTCTTTCAGTTTTTTTGCTGTTTCTTCGGAGGAGAATTCTCTTTTAAGTTTTTCTTCTATTTTATCGAGGAGTCTGTCTTTTCTTTTTTCATATATTTCATCAGAGGCAGATCTTATTTTATCAAGTTTTTGACTGAGACCGTTACTGTCTCCTGCCTGTCCTATGAAACCTTCTTTGCTGATCTGCGGCACAAGACATGGTCTGTATCTGCCTGCTATAACAAGCTGGTTTTCATTCAGTATCTTTTTTGCCTGGTTCACAAGTACCATCATATCTTCTTTGTATTTATCTTCTCTCTCTCTCAATTTTTCCGTTCTTTCATGAAGTGTTTTCTTTGTGTTTTCTTTCAGATCCACATTTGATGAAAGTTCTCTGTTTACTGCAGGCAATATTTCCGATATAAGGGAATTCAATTCTTCTCTGCCTGAGAGGAATTTTTCTTCAAGTTCTCCTGATTTTTTCTGCAACGGTATGAGTTTTTTCATCTGATCTTCCGTAAGATAGAGTCCGTTGATAAGGTTGAGAGATTTTGTCAGTCTTGACATCTGTTCCACATCATCTTTGCCGGCAAGGGCAAGAGATTTTCTGCTGTTGAGTAAAAGCAGGTTGAATACCAGTAAAAGAGTTGATATAAGGAATAATATTATTATTTTTTTACTCATTTTTTTCACCTCTTTTTTAAATTTTTTCTGATTATATTATATCGTGTAGCTTTATTAAAGAGCAATTATATATGGATAAGAGGATGTTTCTGATGAGTGAACAGTGAGTAGTGAGTAGTGAAAAGAGTTTATAGTTGAGGGTTTATATTTTACTGATGTGAGCATAAATAATACATAACTGCTCTCGTGACGCGTCACGTCAAGGAAGACCTTTATTACATACTTATGCTCAGGTCAATAGAGTTTGCTCTATCAGCCCTCAGGTTCAACTCTCAACATTATTCAACGCATTACGCATCATATATCATGCATTGCCTAATTCTTCTAACTGTTCTTTCGAGAGAAAACCTTTTTTATTTAAAAACGTATAAAAATCCATGATGGCTTTCTTAAAGGTTTTTTTCTGAAAAACCGTGGAATCGGGGAATAAGACGTGATAATTATATAACATGAATTTTCTTATCTCTTCTCCCGATATTTCATTTACGGATTTTATATCATCTTTAAGCCTGAGATAATTCATGACAAAAATAACGACACAGTTGGTTTTTTCTCCGATAGTTTTTGGTTTTAATCCTTTATTTTTAAGGAAGACATGAAAATGGTCAAAAACAGGCCAGAAGTTTTTCCATTGAAGGGCCATATCCTTACGATTTTCATTGAATTTTAAATGATCGATTTCTAAATCTTTCATAGTTTCCTGTAATAACCTTTTCACGATAATTTATAAAAATTATATCAGAAAAAAAGTATTAAGAAAAGTAAATTTCGTTCAATGAACTTTTTCTGACATATTAAAAATTTTAACGGCAAAATCACAGATCAATTCTCTGTATGCCAGTATGGAAATCCATTTCTCCGGTATATTTCTTTCTCCGTAATAGGCACCGGCAAGCTGGCCGTAGACTGCTCCCGTGGTATCCGCATCATCTCCGAGATTTACTGCCATAAGGGCTCCTTCTTTAAAAGAATTGCTTTTATAAAAAGCCCACAGGGCAGCTTCCAGGCATGCTGCCACATAACCTGTACCTTTTATTTTCGGAGGATTTTTTTCTTTAAAAGAACCGGCAGCTATTTCATCTATTTCAGGAACGAGAGGATGTTTTTTCCAGTATCCCGGAATAATTGAGTAATGTTTTGACAGTAATTCTTCTTTACTTACTCCGTTCAGAGCTCCCAGAATAAGGGATGCAAAATACCGGCATGCATCAAGACATATACTGCTTCCATGAGTTGTTCTGGAAGAGTCTTTTGCCTTTTCTATGGCTTCGTCCGGATTTTTTCTGTATAAGAGCACTGCAGGTGAAAGACGCATGATTGAGCCGTTCCCCGATGATTTAGGATCTGTAGAACCAGAGTAAGGTTCTCCTGTTTGTTCAAAAAGCTCCAGAGCTTTTCTTACAGTGCCGCCTATGTCAAAACATACTCCGTTACTGCTTAAATGTCCTTCCCTGTACCATCTGGCATATCTTTTTATCTGATCTGCCGGGTCGAAGCCTCCTGTTTCAATTAAACTTTCTGCAAGACAGAGAGCCATTGACGTGTCATCTGTCCACTCGCCTGCTTTCAGGCGAAAAGGCCCTCCTCCGACTATATCGTTTATCGGTTCAAATGAGCCGGGACTTTTGAATTCCAGTGTTGTTCCCAGTGCATCGACCGCCGCAAGGCCGAGAAGACTCCCTCTGTAACGTTCAACAAGGCTTATCTCTTTTGCTGACAGTAATGGACACAAAAAAGCACCTGAAGCTGTTATCATGCATCCTTTAATAAAGGATCGTCTGGATATGAAGGAATTTATTGCTTTATTCATTTTTTTTACTCACTTTTCATTTTTCACTTTTCACTAAAAAATAAATAGTGAGCAGAAATAAATCTCTTCCGCTCACTATTTATTATATAGTCCCGACTATTTCTGCGGCAATCCGAGAAATCTGTCTGCAGTAGTGGCGGCAGTATTGAGTGTCTCTTTTATATCCTGTTTTACTACAACTGTGTTGAAAACAGTATCATCAATAATACCTCTGATTGATTGCCAGGAAGGTACTATAGGCGCCACTGTCGCCATGCTCAGCTCGTTTATGCCAATTTTATGTTTCTCATGTTGTGAAAGAAATTCCTGATAAGCTTTACTTTCTATGGCAGAATTTCTTACAGGCAAATAGCCTGTTTCCATAGACCATTTTGCTGTATTTTCCGTATTTGTAAGCCATTTTATGAATTCCCAGGAAGCCTTCTGTTTTTCCTGTGACGATGCTGAAAATATGGCAAGGTTAGTGCCTGCAAATAGAATTTTCCCTTTATCGTAAGGGCATGGAGCGACTCCGTATTCGAAAGAAATATGCCTTTCCAGATTGGAAATACCGGAAGAAGTGTCTACATACATTGCACATTTGCCTTCCATAAAATCTTTTTGAGGTTCAAAAGAAGTAATGGCAGAACCATCTTCTATAAGGGATTGGAGATATTTTATCGTTTTTTCTCCTTCTTCGCCGTTAAAGGTTGCTTTTTTGTTCCCTTCGAGCAGTGTGCCTCCTCTGGATAATAATATGACAGAAAAAGTATCTACATCTGCCTTAAAGGATATGCCGTGGTGGATGGTTTTCCCGGAGGAAGTTTTCTGTGTAAGTTTTTTTGCCGCTTCCCTTACTTCTTCCCAGTTCGCAGGAGGTTTCAGACCTGCCTTTGATAACATATATTTATTATAATAGAGGACATATATACTCTTATTGAAAGGCAATGACCATAATTTCCCGTCTTCTTTATTTGCTTCAAGAAAGGTAGGGATAAAATCCGGCAGTTCTTTCTCTGTAAATTCTTTCTCTGCAACATTTTCCAGAGGTGTAATGGATTTTATCTGTACAAACTGGCTTGTCCAGTTTTCATATACCTGCGATACATCAGGAGGAGACTGTGTGGAAATACTTATTAACAATTGCTGGAAGAGTATATTGTAACTGTTTTTATATTTGTCTTTTGTATTATCCGTTACCCCTTTAAATGTAGCTACTACCTTTATGTCGGGATGGGTTTTATTGAATTCGTCTACCAGGTTGTTTAAGACTTTTCCTCTGTGTCTATCCATGGCATGCCAGAAATTTATTGTTACAGGTTCTCCTGCAAAAACAGGCATCATATTTATAGTTATAATGGTAATTATTAAAAATAATAATATTTTTTTCATATATGCCTCCAGATTATTTCAAGTTTAAATTAAGAGTCAGACTGGGTTGATCTATACTGTACAGGATAAGTTTATCAGGCACTGATGTTGCCGGTATTTCATAAACCAGATGGCCGAAGTTTGTTCCTCCCGGCTGAAGCACCTGAAGCCAGAAATTGCTGAGTCCTTCCAGGTAATCATAAGAAACTCCGTCTTTATCAACGAGAGAAAAAGTTCCTGTATAGATCTGAACATTGGCGGAAATATTCTGCTGTGAAATGTTTAATGTGCAGAATCTATTGCCTGATTTAGGGGTATAATAATTTTTTATTATACTTGAATATTCAAGATTTGTAACAGTAACACGGAAATTATCATTTTCTGCCTGTACCGGCACAAACATAGAAATTTTTGCCGTAGGCGCTGGAGTGGGATTGGTGGCGACAGGTGTCGGCACCTTTGTCGGAGCCGGCGTCGGTTCTTTTGTCGGATTCGGCTGAGGTGTTTTCCCTGTAGTTATTTTAATCATATTCTGACCGTAATCCATTTCAACCTCTGCTCCTATCTGATTACCGAGAGCCATGACAGGTACATAGATAGTATTGCTTTTCAACAGAGGCTTACAGTCCATAGGCTTACCGTTTATGGAAATTACTTTATTATTTGGATCCCATTTGACACTTATTTTCAGAGCTTTTGCAAGACTCTGTACGGAAACATAAACTTCTCCGTCCTGTTCAACTGCAGGTGCCGATACCTGTGAACCGTTAACATAAACCTTCGGAGATTCCTCTGCATAAGATACGAAAGACAACAGGAGATAAATAGATACAACTAATAAGCCAATCTTTTTTTTCACAATAATTTCGGGCAAGTTTTTCATTTTTCCAACCATAAAGATGTAAAATCTTATTTTATTTACGCTCCTATCGATATGGCTCTATCTCGCGTAACGCGTCACGCGTTACGCGTTACGAACATAATTGCCCTTTCTCCTTTCTATTCTTTATTTTATAAGGTTTGTCGTGAAAATTATAACATAACAGATAAATTGAATGCAAATGTTTTGATAGCGTTTTTTTATGATAGATATTTTCATTTTTATTAGAAATTGCACTTGATTTCATAAATTTCTTGATTGATAAAGGTGATGGGGTTGGGGTGTCGGGTCAGGAAGGTAAATTCATAACCCATAACACAACACCTAAAACCCAAAACCCATATAAATCACCTGTCATTTTTTTAACACAAGCCCTTTTTGAACGGGATCTTTACCTCTTAACCCTTCCAGTCTGCTGTTATATTTATTTCTTAATTCCAGAAATAAAGTTTCTGAAATTTCTCCTTCTATCAATCTTTCCTCAAGAAGTTCCAGAAGTTTCATAACCTTCTGCTCTTCTTCCGCTATGGATTGTCTCTCCTTTCCTCCGTCCTTGCTTTCTATTTTCTTCTTTTCTTTTTGCTTTATTTTCATAAGCCTTACTTTTTCTTCCCATTTTTTATAGACATCAAAGGTTATTTTCTTTTCCCCTCTGAGAAGATCGATTTCTTTTTTCAGATTCTCAGTAACAGTCAGATCAGACGGGAAATCCTCTTCTTTTATATCCATGCCAAACCTTTTTGCTACTTCTTCCAGTCTTGATAATGAGTCTACAAGTTTTGCTCTGTTTTCTTTGTACTGAACTTCAGGCAGTGACTGGCAGATGTACTGTTCGTTTAATTTACTCATTAATTGATCTATCTGTATAACTTTACTGTATATCTTGTCTTTCCTCAGATTGTGGTGTTTGAGAGCAGACTGTGTCAGAAGCCTTGCTTTTGCAGTGTCAAAGGTTATTTCTTCCTGTTCCTTTAACTGCTGTTTACGGGAGAGGCTTTTTTGCTTTTCCTGATCTTTTAATACAAGCTGCCATCTTTTTATATGTATAAGAAAATCTTCCAGGGGCGCTTCGAGACGGCGGAAGATTTTCTCGCCAGGAACTCTGTATATAAGAGCAATTTCATCATTATCTTTTATAAAAACATTATAATCTATTTGATGATTGTCCAGTATAGTCAGATCAACCGTATATTCGGAATGTTTTTCCGTGGAAATAAAGATAAATTGACTGTTACCTGTGTGTTTTATTGCTATTATATGCCTGCCTGTTGCAAAAATACTGAAAGAACTCGGCAGTATGAGTTCATATTTTTCTCCCTTTGTATTAAAGGTTAATAGCCTGTTTATCTTTGCAGAATGACAGTGGAGAATTACCTGGCCGCCGGAAGTTAGCATTAAGGCAGGTTCGTATATATCATTGATCTGTATTGTATAAAGTGAAGAGTTTCTCCTTACATCCAGAAGATGGAGCTTATAATAATCTTTATGTATGGAAATATAAAATTTTTCCAGAAATGTTATATAGTTAAGTTCTTTTGAAATAGTCCAGTCCAGATCCAGATTCTGTTTGTTGTCTCTTGTAAATCCCCACCAGTTTACAGTCTGTCCTGTATGTAAATTATAGGCATATATCTCTGACTGGTAGGTTTTTTTATTCAGGAAGGTTTTTTCTGTAATTCTTTCGTAACAGACCTGAATGCCCTTATCATCAACTTTCATATTATATTTTATAGAATTAGGCAGTGTTTCATAGCCGGGACTCAGCTGCATTACAGGGCCTGTTATAAGACCTTCTTTCTCAAATATATAAAATTTATCATCTGCAATACATGCTATATTCCCGTAATTGCTTATTCCTAAAACTATAAAATCCTGAAAAGAATATTCCCATGTATATAAAGGTCTGTCCATTTTGTATATAGTCATTGATTGTCTGTCACGGGTAACCGTATATACAGTATTGGGAGAAGCGTATAACTGAGGATTCATGTGTACCTCCGTTTATCATTCATTTTATTTTTCTCACACGAAACGCATGACTTATAATGAGGGCTTTAGCCGAAGATACATTTCTCTTTTATATATTTTATTCCTTCCTGATATTTCCTTAAAAGGATTTTTTCTTTTTTTAAAGAAATTAATAGTCACGTGAGACGTGAGATGCGAAAAAAATAACCCATGTATACTTTTCGCTTTTCACGTTTTTAATTAAGGAGATAAAATTGTGTCTTTTTTTATAAAACTTATATCTTTTTATATGTTTTTATCATTCTATATGATAGCTTTCTGTTATGGTAAAGAGGTCGATGCTGTTTCCTATAACGGACAGAAAGTCAGAGGTGTTTATGTTCATATCGTTCAGATAAACCTCAACTCTGCCGATATAAAGGTGACTCCTGCTGTAGTAAGAGGTTTCTCAGATTCTCAGGGCCATTATCCTGGAAGAAAATTCAGCAGTTTTATAGATTATTATAAACCAACGGCAGCTATTAACGGTACTTTTTTTGATACAGTTACTTATAAACCGGTAGGAACTATAGTGATAGGAGGAAAACTTGTAAATAACGGCTATATAGGCACAGCAGTCTGTGTGGATAAAGAAAATCAGGTTACCTTTCACCATGTAAGCGGACAGCAGGGAAGCAGAATTGACTGGTCTCCTTTTGAAAGTGTTATATGTTCCGGCCCCACTCTTGTTATAGAAGGAGAGGTTATTCTTAATCCTGCAGATGAAGGTTTTCGGGATCCTGCAGTATACAGTCAGAACAGAAGAAGTGCCATTGGCATAACTGCATATAATAAACTCTTACTTGTAACGGTTGAAAGCAAGGTGTTTTTAAGAACCCTTGCATATATTATGAAGGATCTCGGCTGTCTTTACGCAGTAAATCTTGATGGCGGAACCAGTTCCGCACTTTACTATAAAGGTAAGTATTTAACCTACACATCCAGGGCCATGTCAAGTGTTATACTCGTTTATGGAAATAAAAAAAAGATAAAGGTTAAAAATTTCAGATAGATTTTTTTAGATTATTCATTACGATAAAATGTTTCACGTGAAACAGAAAGGTGGATTTGTATGAAACTCAATATAGCAGTCCTTATGGGAGGAAAAACGGCAGAACATGAAATTTCTCTTAAATCGGGAGAAGAAGTTGTAAATGCTCTGGATAAGAATAAATATAACGTAAAACCTGTAAAGATTAAAAAGAACGGCGAATGGCTTATACCGGGCGGCTATGTTTCAGAAGGGAAAGAACTTGACGTGAGAGAAGGTTCCTTCTCTATAATTGACAGTAAAGGCTCTCACATGGTAGATATTACGGAAGAAAACTGGCCTGTTCTTTCAAACAGTAATATAGAACAGCTTAAAGGCGGGGAAGAGGAAAAAATCGATGTCGTATTTCTGGCACTTCACGGACCCTTCGGAGAAGACGGCACAGTTCAGGGATTGCTTGAAATGATGAATATACCCTATACGGGGTCAGGCGTTCTTGCCAGTGCTCTTGCCATGGATAAAGCGAAATGCAAAGAAGTTTATATATATAATAATATAAAAACACCCGGTTTTGTGACATGTGATTACTGGGAATGGCAGAAAAATTCTGATAAGTTAATTAATAATATAGAAATGAATCTGTCTTATCCCTGTGTTGTAAAACCTTCAAATCTGGGTTCCAGTGTGGGAACGTTCATTGTAAAATCAAAGGATGAATTGAAAGAGAAAATGCTTCTCGCTCTTGATTATGATAACAGAGTAATTGTGGAAGAATATATAAAGGGTACGGAAATAACCTGTCCCGTTCTGGGAGCGTTTGCAGGGGAAGAACCGTCTGCTCTGCCTCTGGTAGAAATAATACCTCCGGATAGCGCCGTTTTTTTTGATTATGATGTGAAATACAACGGGAGTACCCGGGAAATTACTCCTGCAAGGATCTCTGAAGAGCTTACCGTGAGAGCACAGGAACTGGGTATAAAGGTTCATAAAATCCTGGGATGTGCCGGACTTTCACGGACAGATATGATTATAAAGGATAATGAATTATATGTTCTTGAAACAAATACGATCCCCGGTATGACCAGGAATTCTCTTTTCCCTCAGGCAGCAAGAGCCATGGGAATTTCTTTCCCGGAACTCCTCACAAGGCTTGTAGAACTGGCACTTGACGGACACAGGAATAAAAAGAGTAAAGTGGAGAGAAAATAGTGAGTCGTGAGTCGTGAGTCGTGAAAAGTGATCAGGGGCGTTTATTTAAACGCCCGGGATTAATAAGGGTCACGCATTACGCATTACGCATTACGAACCACCCGTCACGGGTCACGCGTCACGCATTACGTTAAAAAAAAGGAGAAAAAACTATGATTTATATTTTACTGACATTATGCGCTTTATTTGTTCTATATATAATTTTTGAATCTATGTGTAAAAAAATGGGCGATTGTGATCTGAAGGTGAGTGATATAAAAGAAAAGCAGCTCAGACTTGCCGATAATGAAATTTTACTCACCTTTACAGTTCCTTTTGAAAACCGGGGGAAGCAGCAGGCCATTGTAATAGACGGTCTCTTCCGTCTGGAACCTGAAGGAAATAAATATAATGATTTTATTATAAGTTCACAGATTATAAATCCGGAACTTCCCGTATATCATGACAATTACTGGGAAGCCTTCCTTGTAAAACCCGGGAAAAAAGTAGTCCTTAAAGGTTCTGTCAGCATAAAACATAAAGACGGTAAAGCTGTATATAGAAATGAATTGCCTGAAGAAATGTATTTCGAATTGTATTATAAATATTACGGAAGAAATCCTTTAATACATGAACGAAAAGAATTTCTTATAAAACCTGAAGACCTGGAGGTTGTATCAGGTGAAATGCCGGTCGTAAAGGAAGAAGCTCCATCTGTGCCTCCGAGAAAACCTGTAGATGAAACAATAAAAACCATACCGGTAAAAACTCATATACTGAGAGAAACAGATACCTTGATGGATGTATTGAATAAATATGTTATTCCTCTGTCTCAGGAAGGTGATATAGTTGCCATAGCAGAAAGTGTCATAGCCATACTTCAGGGAAGGGCTGTTTATATTGAAACGATAAAACCGGGATACTGGGCTACAAGACTGAACAGGTTTTTTCAGCAGGATGCAAGTCTCTCTTCTCCTTACAGCCTTGAAATGGCTATAAGAGAAGTGGGACTGTGGCGAATACTTGTTTCCTTTACAGCCGGTTCTCTCGGTAAATTTATAGGGAGAAAGGGAGATTTTTACAGGCTTGCAGGAAGACCTGCCGCCACTATAGATGATCCGCCCGGCACTATGCCGCCTTTTGATAAATATGTAGTGCTGGGCCCGAAAGATCCTCAGAAGGTTTCCGAAGAAATAAAAGCAAAAACAGGCCTTGATGCCACGGTGGTAGATGCAAATGATCTCGGTAAAGTGGATGTACTCGTTTCTACTCTGAAAGATAAAGAAATTATAGTAAAAGCTCTGAAACATAACCCCCAGGGTAATGCAGACGAACAGACTCCTATAGTTTTAATAAGGCCTCCGAAATGAAAATAATAATCGACGGAGATTCGTCTCCATTTAAAGAAGTTGTTATAGAACTTGCAGCTGAATATAAAGTGTCTGTTATTATAGTATTAAGTGTTTCTCATTTTTATAAAGAAGACCATGAACATGTAAGCCTTATCGTTGTAGATAATATAAGCCAGGCTGCCGATATGAAGATTTTTAATATGACAGATAAAGGAGATGTTGTAGTTACAGGTGACTGGGGACTCGCTTCTCTTATATTGAGTAAACATGCATATGCCGTTTCTCCGAGAGGTGTTGTTTACGAACCTGATAAAATGGATTATATGCTGGCAAAAAGGCACAGAGACGCAAAATTGAGAAGAGCAGGGGAGAGGACAAAAGGCCCCGTAAAACTTACCGGTGAAGACAGGGAAAAACTTCGTAAAACTCTTACGGAACTGCTGGAAAAGTCAGTCTGAAATGTCCATGACCATACACGACGGCAGTAACATAATGTCTGTTGAATAAAATATAAGGGAATTTCTATGGGAGACCTGAAATCAAAGAGATTAATTGTGTTAAAAGGATTTTTCTTTCTTTTAATTATTTTATTGTCTGCCGTACTGATTATAATGGAATGTCCGAAGTTTTCCGTCTTTATATTGTGTCTCTTACTTGCATGGGCATCGGCGAGATTTTATTATTTTCTTTTTTATGTATTACATCAATATGTTGATCCTGAACTTAAATATACAGGTATTATTCATCTGATAACAGTTTTATTTAAGAAGAGATCTCAGATGAAAAATAAAGATGAGGATTTTTATTTATGAAAGGCTTCAGAACTGCCAGGAGCTATTATATGCATCTTTAGAGCATATCTGACCGGGTGTCCACATTACTCTGCCATGTGAGAAAATATTATGGATAAAAATCAGATTATATCATCGGAATTTCCGTATGAATCCAGATATATAACAGTTAATAATTTTAAGATACATTATGTGGAGGAAGGCACAGGTGAACCTCCTGTAGTTCTTCTTCATGGCATACCTGTCCATGCCTATTTATGGAGAAATGTCATTCCCCATATTTCTCCTTATGGAAGAACCGTTGCCATTGATCTTATAGGTTCCGGTAAAAGTGATAAACCTCTGGATATAGACTATAACCCGGAAACTTATACGAAATTTCTTAAAAACACCTTTGAAGCTTTAAATTTGAATAATATTATCCTTGTCGGTATGGATCTCGGACTCATAGCCGGTTTGAACTATGCCATGCATAATGAAGGTAATATCAGGGGAATTGTTATGTTCGAAGGTTTTTTTATGCCTGCATATATGACCTTTAAACAGATGCCTCTATCTGCCCGTATGATTATGAGACTTCTTCGTATAAAGAAGATAGCCGAATATGCCATTGTAAGTAAAGGAGAACAGGCTGTAAAGGATATGCTTGTCATGGGCATGGTAAGAAAACCTTCCCGGAAAGAAATAGAAATATATCAGGCACCATGGCGGAATGGAGCAGTGAGAAAAAAAGTCTGGCTTGAAGGAGTAGGCCCGAATACTATTACTCCTCTATCAGTCAGATCGGGTGATGTGGCTGATGTCATTAATAGTTACAGTTCCTGGTTGCGCCATTCTCCTGTTCCCAAACTTCTTCTCTACGGAGAACCTGGCTCTGCCATAAGAAAAAATGGTGTCGCCATGGCAGAGAAATATTTCGACTCACTTCAGGTGAAATATGCAGGTAAGGGAAAACATTTTTTGCCGGAAGATGAACCTGAAAATACAGGCCATGCCATAGGTGACTTCTATCGTTTTTTATCAGAGAAAAAATGATTTTTTACTGGTTCTGGCAGTATAAATTCTTCAAACCAGGAAAATCCTGCTTCTTTAAAAGTCTTCAGATATTCTTTATTCCCCAGGGGCATTTCATTTGCTCTGTAGTGAAGGCCGAAATATCTTTGAACCTGTGTTATATATCCGGTTTTTTTGATTTTTTCGATACATTTTTTTGCAAATTCTTCACCATGTACTTCTCTGCAGGTCTCTTCCATATCTTTCATACGTTCTTCCGTGATTTTAATTTCGGCGTATTCATATTTTTCATTGAAATTTTTCAGAATTTCCGTATCATCTATAGAGTTATATCTTTCATTATGAACTATAACGGAAGGAGGGAGTTTTTTTCTTACAGAGGGCTTAATGTTCGGATAACCGAGACAGAGAAGAACTACAGGATATACTTCCTGCGGCAGTTCAAACATTGCTTTTATTTCTCTTATATAATCTACGACTGTACCTATGTAAACAGAGCCCAGTCCCAGTGAATCGGCTGCAGTGCATATATTCTGGGCACATATGATGACATCCTGGAAAGATATCCAGAAATGCCGGAATGACGAAGTTGCGCTGAATGGAGCAGTCTCAAGCTCAGCCCATCTTTTCAGTCTGTGCCAGTCAATGCAGAATAGTAAATGTACGGGAGCTTTCGCCATAAATATTTGTTCGCACATTTCCGCCAGATTGTGCCTCTTTTCTTTATCTTCTATCTTTATAATGGAATAAGGCTGAAGATTTCCTCCTGTAGGGGCATGAATCCCTGAATTCAATATGAAATCCAGAACTTGAGGAGCTATTTTTTTATTTGAAAAATTCCTGCAGCTTCCTCTCTCTATAAGTAATTTTATTGTTTCATTGGGGTAATTATTATTTTCAACCGGTATTTTTACACCATGATGGGATGGCGTATTATCGTTTTTTTTCATAATTCCACCTCTGTCTCTGGTTTTGTCTCCTGTAATAATATTATTATAACAGGTATTTTGCAAGTTTTTTTTAAAGAGGATTATCCTCGTCGGTGATAAAATATTTATTATAATAACAGGATATTTTCACTCACAATTCACTATTCAGTAATTAAAAAGGAGGGTTTTAAAAATGAATTTTACTTTTGAGAAAATGACAGAAGAACATCGTACAGAAGTCATAGATATTTTCAATCATTACATAAAAGAATCTTTTGCCGCCTATCCGGAACAGTGTGTTCCCTGTGAATTTTATGATATGTTCCTTAAGATGATCGGTAACCATCCTTCATGTGTCTCAAAAACAGAAGACGGGAAAGTTACAGGTTTCGGTATGTTACGTCCATATAACCCTCTTCCGACTTTTTCTCATACGGCCGAGATTTCTTATTTTATAGCCCCCGAATTCTGCGGCTCAGGCATAGGGTCTGCTATGCTGAAATATCTTATAAAGGAAGGCAGAGAAAAAGGCATAAAGACACTTCTTGCCAGCATATCTGCCCTTAATAAAGGAAGTATCAGATTTCATATGAAACATGGTTTCACGGAATGCGGAAGATTCAAACAGGTGTGCCGGAAAAAAGGACAGGATTTTGATGTTGTATGGATGCAGCTTATGATCTGAATACAAATTTTTTGTCTTGAAAATACTGACGTAATGACTTTTGTAGGAGAGCCTGAGTTTTATAGTGAAAAAAGAAGACAGAAAATATACCTTCTTTTTTCATAATATTATTATTGTTCTTTTCTTTTATTCTAGTAGACAGCCACTATGATTTAAACTAATGAAAAAATGTAGTATAATGGTCTAAAAAATAGGAGGCCATTATGGAAAAGAGATATATAGTAACCCTTACGGATGATGAAAGGAAGCAATTACTGGAATTAATAAAAACT
>JBEHWP010000027.1:0-17999 GCA_040217665.1 Vulcanimicrobiota bacterium | reverse complement strand
TTTTTACTTTAAAATACTTTCGTAAGTATCTGTGAAGCTATTTTAATGATATATACACATGGTATAAATATAACCTGTGAGAAAAGAGTTCCCACGAACATCCCTGCAATTAAAAAGAGAGCCATAGTCTTTACATGACTTAAAGGTCTTTTCCCTGCTACTGCCTGATCTGTAATAAGAGCACATGTCGGATCTACAACAATGCCTATCAGTATTGTTGCTACTCCGTTTACTATACTGGAAAGCAATGTGGCAGTCCTTGCAAACTCAGGCATAAGGGCACTTGCATAGGTGGCGGCCATAACTCCCACTGTATGTATGGCAATAACGAGAACATTGAAAATAAGGAAAGATTTAGGTATGTCTTTTATATGAGAAAACCTTACTCCCATCAGGGACGGCATTGCTGCAGTCCTTATAACACTGAGCCAGTGTGATGGTTTTATCAGTAAATTCAGAAACAATTTCGGCAGAGAACCGTATTTTTCCATACCTTTTATGGCTTTACAGTATATATTTATAAATGCAGGCATGAGGAGAAATCCCAGGAATATTCCTATAGTAGATCCAAGAATTATAAGTCTTAATCTATTTTCCAGGAGTGAAAATTCACTGTTTTTTATGCTGAGATCCACTATTGAACCGACTATTGGTGCATAGACCTGCTGTGCCAGCCTTGTAATGAGAAAGAAAAAATTATATATTGATATGGCAGTAGCAACTCTTTTTGTCATAACTGCCGATATTCGCGATATGACTGTCGTAGAGGCAAGAGTGCTTACCAGTATTGCTATTATAATTACCGTTATGAGGCTTCCTCCTGATGTGTCTCCCTGATTAAGATGGGCTGTAGCCCATGATATGATTTTTACACCGGGTAATAAAAAAAATTGCGAAATTATTGCTCCGAGAACATTACCTGCTATAAGAAACACTGCAGTTATATAAACATGCTTTTCCGGTCTTTTTCTGGCTATAACTTCGTCCGTTATGAGTGCTGCTTTCGGATCTACTATAACGCTGAACATAATAGCAGCGAGAGCATTTACAAGACCTGAAAGTAATATGGCAGTTCTTGCATAGTCGCTGTTCAGAGCACTGGCATACATGGCACATAATACTCCTGCTGTCCAGATAGCAGTGGCAAATATGTTAAATATAAGAAAGTTTACAGGTACCCCTTCCAGATGTAACAGTGATACACCGAAGTTTGATGGACGGGCAAGAACTGTATGAAAATTTTTCCATTTTTTTATATGTACCAGTCCTGTGAGAACTTTTATCATAGACCCTTCTTTTTCCAGGGCAGCTACGCCTTTAATAAATATTTTTACTATTGTCGGGAATAACAGCCATGCCAGGATTGCTCCCAGAGAACTTCCTATGAGTATTATTCTTATCTGTATAAGAAGTGTTTCCATATTACCTGTTTTTGTAGCTCTGTCTACATAACTTGCAAGTATGGGTAGATAAAACATATTGGCAAATCTGGTTATCATAAAGAATATTTGATATATGGTTATGGACATGGCAACATGACCTGTTTTTACTGCAGCAGGTCGTGAAGCGACCGTAGCAGAAGTAAGGAGTGTCACAATTGACGATACGATGAATATAAACAGGAGTTTCCAGTCACAGGCCAGCATTAATGCCATTTTTTTTACTAATATAAGTATATCCATTCTTTACCTCCAGTAATTATGTTAGAATAAGTGATCGTGACGCGTTACGCGTCACAAGTCACGGGATTAATCCTGCGCATCATGTATTACGCTTTACTCATTACGATGTTATTATTTATGGATAGTTATGAAACTAACTATATATACGAGTATATTCGGAAAAAGTTCATATATGCTCTCGTGACGCGTAACGCGTGACGGGAGGAAAATGTTTTACATGCTTATGGTCAGGTCAGTAATTGTGAAATTATAATCTCAAACATGGTAAAAGTCAATTAAGGTATTTGATGACTTTTCGGATAGGCTCTTACAAATTATTATTAGAACGATTAGTATACTCGCGTTACGCGAGTCACGATATACATTGTAGATTGATGTAGTTATTTCCTGTATAGATATAATTTTTTGTTCTTATCTGTCGATATTAAATAAAGGACATGTTTTATGATAAAGGGCTGTAAGGAAAATAACTCTGTCAAACTATGGTTATTGTCCTTCCGTCACGGGTTACGCGTTACGATTACACATATGATAAGGTTATTTTTTTACAACCCCTAAGGAGGAATTAATGTGAACCTGCGGTACAGAAATATAATTATTATTTTTCTCTTTATTATTTTGATTACCGGCTGTGGAGGTGGTGGCGGAAATACATCGGGAGTGATACCTGTTGTTCCTCCAGTTGAAACACCGGCTACTACACCTGCTATAACTGTGATCCCGACTTCTACTCCTCAGGCAAATATTTCTCCCGTCCCTTCTTTAAGTCCGACACAGATAGAAGGATTTACTCCTACTCCTACCCCTGTGTCAGAAGCAACTTCTGCTCCTGTAGAACCTACAAAGTCCGTTCCTTCAAATCCTTCAAATCCTTCAAATCCTTCACTGCCGACTTCTGTACCGGCTACTCCTGTTTTTGCTCCTACAACGGCACCTTCGTCATCTAACATACCGGTTCCGGCAGGATATCAGTCTTTACCTCTGACTATTTCCGGGGGAGATCTTAACATATCGTGGAATAACATCAGTAGTGCTCAAGAAGCCTGTTTGATATTAATATACCATTCCCTGGCACCGTCAGATACGGCAAATCCTCTTCTCATAAACTGCACCTTTGATAATCCTAACAGATCTTCTGGAGGTACATCTGTAAGATATATGAATAGAAATAATATAAATTTACGGGCTTCCTCCAACCCTTACGGAGACTATTATATAAATCATCTGAATAAACTTAAAAGAGATTTCGAGTTTTTAAAAACTATGTTCTACAGTGGGAAATACCCGCGAGAGCTTACATCGTCCGAATTGAGAGCTAAAGGTAAAATTGACGTAAGTGGCAGATTTGTCGGTTCTGCCATTGGTGACACTAAAGATTTTACTGTTTATTATTCTGCTTATAGCAATCAGAAAAAAACCTGTGAATGTTATGCAGTGGGAGAACACTGTTATGTTTATATAAATAAAGAAAATATATCCACTTATTTTGATAATCCTTCTTCTTATGCTTCAACCCTGGCCGCTTATTTTGACGGCACAATCTATCCTCTTGTCCATCAATATATTGGTAATGAATGGTCTCCCGGCATAGACGGAGACAGTCATGTTTATATAGTTCTGGTACCCGGTCTTAACAATGCCTATTTTTCTTTTACAGATGAATATAAACAGAGTGACCTTCCTTCAGGGGAAATAAGTAATGAAGCTGAAGTTCTTTATATAGATCCCATGTTATTCTCTTCTACAGGAAAGGCAGACAGTAAAATTGCTTTGATTCAATCTGTTGCAGGTCATGAATTTGCCCATATGGTTCGTTTCAATATGAAATTTGTTGGCTCTGGAACGAAACCTGTTGATTTTAATACTATGGCATCTTATTTCAGTACCGAACTTTCCATACATGAAGGAACATCACAGTTTGCTGAAAATATATTGCTCAGAAGAGGTATAAGTGATAATTACACATCTATTGCTACCATGCGTGCATCGGGGATTGAATATTATCTTAATATTGCGGAGTTCTGTTCTTTAACGTCTGCACAGTTTAATTATAATACAACAGGCGGGTCAGGTATTTATGAAATGGGATTTTTCATATTACAATATCTTTATGAGAAGAAGGGCTATGATGCCGTGATAAAACTGAATAAAGCCGACGGTAAAGTGGGGATTGACAGCCTGTATGAAGCAACAGGAGGGAGAGCGGAATTTGAAAATATGTTCGATAAGCAATCTTTAAGCCTTCTCTTAAGCGGCAGAATAAGTGACGGAAACTATAGCTTTCAGGGAGTTGATCTTTCCGGTACTACAGCTTACGGTAATATAAGACTGCATAATGTGTGGAGTGCCTTTTCCAATACCGGTGATTACGGTAAAGGTATTGATATTACATCTCTGGCCTCTGATAGCGTTACTACAAATCTCTATGAATGGTCTCCTATGTTTATAAAGTTTTATAATCTGAACGGAAGTCTTAAAGTTACAATAAAAGGCCTTTATCCCGGTACAGGAGGAGGCAATATTAAAGCATATTTTATTTATAAATAAACTGCCACTTATGGTTTATATACGTTTAAATCGTGACGTGTCATACGTTACCATAGGAGATTACATTTTTCTTTCTTTCTTCCCCATAATTCTTTACAAAATGTTACAAATTTTTACACATAATAATATTTCTCCAATAACTTTATTGTAAAATATAATAAATTTTTAGAAAATAGAAGAATTTTTTTTGACTATAATGTTTACTTTTTATCTGTCGATAATAAATTATGTAAGGAGGAATTTCCGGTGAAGATGCAATTAAAATCTATAATAATAGTTTTATTATTATGCATTTTACAATTTACAGGATGTGGTGGAGATAGCAGTACTGCTGCAGGGGTCATATATACTGTGTCTACTCCTGCTGCTACCTCTACTCCTGCCGGTTCTTCTGAACAAACTTCATTACCTGTTGTAACTGCAACACCTTCTATAGAGTCTACTTCGGCACCTACTGCAACAGCTACTTCTTTACCTGACGATACAAATTCTACAGAGCCTGTTATCACTTCTCCCGGTACTACTACCACTACTACACAGACTTCTTCCGGTTTTATCCCTGTTCCTGATGGTTATAATATGCTTATTCCAGATATTTCCAGTGGAGAACTCCAGATATCCTGGAGTAATATCAGTTCTTATCAGGAAGCCTGTCTGTTATTAATATATCATTCTCAAACACCATCAGATACGGCTAACCCTGTTTCTATAATCTGTAATTTTGACAATCCGAGTAACAGAACTTCCAGTTTAAATACTGATTTTACAAAATCTGTAAATAAAAATTGCAGTAATTTAAGAAGGGCAAGCAATTCTTCCGGAGAATATTATACAAATCATCTTGAAAAATTAAGAAAAGATTTTGATTTTCTCAAGCATATGACAGAGCAGAACAGGTATCCCATTTCATTGACATCTGATGAGTTAATGGTAAGAGGAAAAGCTGATAGAGCGGGAAATCTTATCAGTTCTTCAGTGGGAGATACTAAGAGTTTTTATATTTCTTACAGTTCTACTGTTCAGAAAAAAAATTGTATATGTTATGCTGCAGGAACTCATTGTTATGTTTACGGTGATACGGAAAGTTCTGATAAATATCAGAATATTACATCTTATGCAACAAAACTGGCCGATTATTTTGATAATACAATTTACTCTCTTGTCCATAATTATATAGGCTCTGAATGGTCTCCCGGTATAGATGGAGATCCCAGAATTTATATTGTTCTTGCACCTGGGATGAATAATGCTTATTTTTCTTTTACAGATGAATTTAAACAGAGTGTTATTGCTTCAGGTGAATACAGTAATGAAGTTGAAGCTATCTATATAGACCCTCTGTTGTTTTCTTCCACTTCGGAAAAGGCTGATGGCAAAATTGATTTAATTGAAGCTGTTGTAGCTCATGAATTTACGCACATGGTACGTTTTAATATGAAATTTGTAGGTACAAATCAGAGTCCCGGTTATAATACTATGATTGATTATTACAGTACAGAAATGTCTGTTCATGAAGGAACAGCCCAGTTTGTTGAAAATGTGTTGATCCACAGAGGTATTACTGATAATTATTCATCTCTTGCCTCTATGCGTGCCGCTGGTCTTGAATTATATCTTGAGATGCCTGAAATCTGTACCTTAACTTCCGGCGAGTTTAACTATAATAACGGTACAGGCGGACTTGGCATTTATGAAATGGGTTTTTTTATTGTTCAATATTTATATGAAAAATATGGTTATAGTGCTATTTCAAAATTAAATCAGGCAGATGGAAAATTAGGTATTGATAGTTTCTATGAAGCAGCCGGTAGCAGGGTAGATTTCGAGAAAGCCTTTGATAAGCAGGCTATATCATTGTTATTGAGTGGTAAAGTAATTGATAATAATTATACATTAAATGGTGTCGAGCTTTCAGGAGCAACAAATTATGGAGGCACTATGTTACATAATGTCTGGAGTGCTGTTTCCAACGCAGGTGATTATGATAGTGGGATTGATATAAGTATTTTAAACACAGGCATATGCTCTTCAAAGCTATATGAATGGTCTCCTGTGTATTATAAATTTTTTAATATGAGAGGAAGTCTTAAGATTAATATAACTGGCCTCAAGACCGGTACAGGTGGAGGTGATATTAAAGCATATTTTATTTATAAATAACTGTTTCTAATACAAAAAAAATTTAAGGAGGAGTTTTGTTGCTGAAACCATTTATTTTATTGTTTATTCTTTTAATCTCTCTATTTATTATTAACAGTTGCGGAGGTGGAAGTAGTACATCAGGTACTGTGGTCATACCTACATCTGTACCTACTGAAGGACCTACTGCAACTCCGACTAATTCTCCCATAGGAGGTAATGTTCCTGTTCCCAATGGTTACACTTCTGTTCCTGCAAATATTTCTAACGGAACTTTAGAATTATCAGTAAATAATTTCAGTTCTTCAAATGAAGGTTATCTTTTACTTACCTATCATTCTGATACACCTGCCGATACTGCAAACCCGATAGCCATAAATGCTACATTTAACAATGGTACATCAGGAAAAGAAAATACAGAAAGTTCAGTTCCTGTTTCTTCTGTGAAAAAGACTTCTCTGGCACCGGCAATGTCTGATAAATACAGGAAATATTATAAAAATCATCTGGATAAATTGCGTCATGATTTTGAACTTGTACAGGAACTGTCAAGGCAGGGTAAATATCCCAGAAGCTTGAGTAATGATGAATTAAAATCCAGAGGGAGACTCGGTAAGGATGGCATGGTTGCCAGTGCACAGGTCGGAGATACAAGGAATTTCTGGATTTATTTCCCTTCTCCTTATGGATATATGGACAGACCATGCCAGTGTTATGCAGTGGGAGAACACTGTTATGTTTTTATGGATACAGATGATCCGCCTCTTTATTTTAATGATGCCACAACCTATGCACAGCAGCTTGCCTCTTATTTTGACAGTCAGATATACAGTACTGTTCATGAAAGGGTAGGATATGAATGGTCTCCCGGTATAGACGGAGACACAAGGATATTTATTATTTTAAGTGCCAATTTTAATAATGCCTATTATCCTTTTTCCGATCCCTACCCCCAGTCAAGTCTTCCGTCAGGTGAATACAGCAATGAAGTCGAAGCCATTTATATAGATCCTCTTGTCTTTGCCGATACGGATTCTATGGGAAATCCTGAAGCTGCTGAAAATACCCTTGCACAGATTCAGGCAGTAGCAGGCCATGAGTATACTCATATGGTAAGATTTAATATGAAATATATTGCAAGCAATAAGGGAACACCTATAGATTATACTACTATGGGCAATTATTTCTCCAGTGAAATCTGCATCCATGAAGGATGTGCCCAGTATACTGAAAATGTGCTTCTTCGCAGAGGTATTACAGATAATTATGCGAAGGTTAACGCCCTTCGTTCCAGCGGTCTTGAACCTTATTTACGGGCTCCGGAACTTTCGAGTCTTACTTCGGGAACATTCAATAGCAACAGTAATGACGGTCTTGGCACATATGAAATGGGATTTTTCAATGTAGAATATCTTTATGAAAAACTCGGCTCTGATAGTATTAAGAGATTAAATCAGGCAGACGGAAAAATCTGTCTTGACAGCCTCTATGCTGCTGCAGGTAACAGAAACACCTTTGAAAATCTCTTTGATATGCATGCCCTGGCCCTTGCATTGAGCGGAAAGGTAAGCGACAATAACTATACCTTTACAGGAATAGATCTTACAGGAAATACCAGTTATGGAGGAACTTCCCTTCATAATGCATGGAGTGCTTTCGGAAATACCGGTATTGAAGGAATAAATGTCAGCCAGGCAAATAATAACAGCTTTTCCGGATATCTCTATGAATGGTCTCCATGGTTTATGAGATGTTACACCGGTAACGGCGGCACTCTGTCTATAAAGGTGACAGGTCTCAATGTAGGACAGGGTGGAGGAAATATAAAAGCCTATTTTGTTTACAGATGATCTGTAAACAGTGAGCAGTAATCACAGTGACCGGTGAATACTAATTACTGGAACAGGTAAATTTATATGAAAATGATAAAGTCTTATGGTTTACTGTCTATTCATTTTCATATTTCGTTGTGACCGCTCCGGTCATGGTTGTTAGTAACCATTTTATCAGTTTCTGCCTGACAGGCTCTGGAGAAGAAAAATAATTTGCCTTATATAATTTGTTTTACAGACAATAAATTAACCCTTAAAAAAAACTAATTTTTCTTCTCCAGAGCCTGCCAGGCAGAAGCTTTTTACGGATACCCTTTTACCTGGAGCAATACTAAATTAAGAGCACCGGTCACTGTTTTTTTATCTTCCCCCTCCTGAGAGATATTGCAATATAACAGAAGCTTCCTCGCCTGTTATCCACTGAGGATCCTTTGCCTGCATCTGAGGCACTATACGTGACCAGTCAGCAGTCGAATGAGCACTTTCAAATACTTTATTTACAGCATGACATTTACTGCATTTCTGTGAAAATACCTGCTGCGGTGAAGGTGTGGGCGTACCTGTAACATCTGTTGTTCCTGGTACGGCTATGCCTGTTTGCTGCGGCACCTGTGTCGGTGTGGGAAGGGCAAAACTGCTTGTTTGAATCCTTACTGTAGGATATTCTCCCAGGTTTGACAGAGTATATCTTATACCGATAAATTTCAGAAGTTCGTCTACAGGTAAAAATACGGTTATTTCTTTTGTACTGGGATTTTTTACCTCATAAACCTTTCTTTTTGAAAATTCCTTCCCGTTGATTATATAAGTGCCTTTTTCTGTATCATAAGAGCCGCTTATGCCGAGAACCTTCATCATATCATCTGCTCCCGCATAAAGAGTTTGATTCTGATAGAGAAGAGTAACATTCACTTCTTCACCTTCAAGAACCAGGAGGCTTTTGGCCTTTTTTTCAGGTATTATGCTGTAATAATCAAGGGTTTTGGGTTTTGTCTGGCTGTCTGCCCGGCTCATAAGCAGAATAGATATACTTATTATTATAGCTGCAAGAATTACTGATGTTTTAGAACGGATCATATCTGTTCCTCCTTCTTTGATTTTTATTCTTTAAGATTTCTTTCATCTTCTCTCTTTTCCTGCAGAGATTATGCCAGGTTTTTTTATGTTCACAGGAAGGATAAATATTTTATGTAAAGAATTTATTTTTGTGAAAGGTTTATCCAAGATTATTGACTTATAATATTTAAGAGGTAACTGTTTGTGCGTTTAACAAAATTCCTTGTCTTTTTTCTCCTTCTGATGAGTTTAACACTTCCTGCTCCTGCTGCCCTTACGTCTTTACCTGACGAAAAAACTGAAGATGAAATTGTTTTCAATATAGAAAAACACCTTGAAATAGGGAAAAAATATTTCCTTGAAGGCAATATAAAAGAAGCCTTCAGAGAATTCCATATAGTTCTCTACATAGATCCTCATAATTCGGCAGCCAGTTATAATCTCGGCCTTGTTTATCTCTTTCTTAAAAATAATAAACTTGCTCTTGAATCTTTTAATAAAGCAAAATCATCAGATCCTTTAAACTTATTTCTCTCGTTACAACTGGGAAAGGTTTATCTAACTACAGGCGATTATGCTCATGCAGTGCCGGAATATGAGAAAATATTGCAGTTATTTCCTGATAATAGAGATGCCCTGAAAGGTCTGTCTCTTGTTTATATGAACAGGGGAGATTTCAGTAAAGCCCTCTATAACTGCGGAAAACTTCTGGAAAATTCTCCCGATGATATTGAAGCCCGTTATATAAAAGGACAGATTCTTTCAATGTCGGGGCAAATTGATCGTGCCATGAATGAATTTAATTATATAATAGAAAAGAAACCTGATTTTTTTGATGTTTATTTATATCTCGGAGAACTGTCTCTCAGTAAAGAAGATATGTCTCTTGCGTCACAGTATTTTACAAAGGCAATAGATTTAGCCCCTCAGAACGGACAGGGGTATTTCGGCCTGGGAAGGGTTTATATTGCAGAGAATAAATATGAAGAAGCAATAAAGGAATTCGAAAAAGGTCTGGAGTTTGATCGTCGTAATACAGGGGCTTACCTTTCTCTTGGACTGTTATATGATAATCTGGATAAGAGAGATATTTCAATCGAGTATTACAGAAAGGCCAGAGAGATAGATCCTGATAATCTTCAGGTGCTGGAATATCTCGGTTTTTCATGCTATTCTCTGGGAAAATTCGATGAAGCAATAGATATATTCAAAAAAGGTATAAGACTTGCTCCTGACAGTATTACCTTTCATGATCTCCTGGGACAGGTTTATTATGTTCAGGGAAAAGATGAATATGCAATAGAAGAATTCAATAAAGTAATAGAACTGGATCCGTCCAACATGGACATACCTTTTGCTCTGGGTGTCATATACCAGAAAAGAGGCAACTGGGAAGAAGCAATAAAAAATTACTCAAAAGTAATGATTCTTGACCCGGCCAACAAAGCAGTTCTTTTCTCTCTCGGAGTAGTTTATTTGAATACGGGAGAGTTCCAGAAATCGGAGGATATGTTAACCTCTTTCATAGAAACCTACCCTACCAATTCTTTCGCCTATATAAATCTTGGTCTTCTTAATATGTACCGGGGAAAAAACGACAGGGCAATTGAAGAATTCAAACAGGCTCTCTCCATAAATCCTTCCCAGGCTATATCCTATTATTATATAGGTCTTATTTACAGGGATATGGGCATAAAAAATGATTCGAAAGTATATTTTTCCCGTGCTCTCTCATACAGTCCTTACAGATCTGCCTTTACTTACTGCATAAAGGCCCTGTGGTTTATGGATAACGGCAATTATATAGCATCTTTAAAAGAACTGGCTTCAGCAAGAAAAACAGAACCGGAATTCCCTGATACCTTCTGGATTACCGGGCTTGTCTACGAAACAATGGGAGACCATTTTCGTGCCCGTTATTTTTATTCCAGAACACTCGATTTGAGCCCTTTTCATGTTTTTGCACGGCAGGGACTTAAAAGGGTTGAAGCTTTTTATAAAAAGCCGTAAGGAAATTTTAAATTTAAGGGTATAGGAATTTTCATTTTTTAGGTAGAAGTAGTTTATTTAAATAATTTATAAATACAATTTTATCCAGCCGAAATATATTCCTATCTAGACGGCTAATTACCTACAGGGCAATTTAATTACCAGCCGTCACGCGTCACGCGTTACCCGTTACGATTTAATTGCCATAATCCAACTTTTGTTCTATAATATCTATATGTGTTTTTTATTTAAACAAATGAGGGAGAGGTGTTCGATTTGAGAAAAATCCATATTCTTTCTGTCTTTCTTATTTTTCTGGCATTTTTTTCCAGTTCCTGTAATAGCTCAAGGATTAATGAAGTAGTTCTTGCAGGACCGAGTAAAATTGAAAAATTACAGGTTGTTTTTGCCACACCGGACGGGCCTGTTCAGGAACAGAGCGAGCTTGATGCCATAACAGTCAGTTTCAATCAGGCTATGGTACCTCTCACTACCATTCCTGAAAATGAACCGGAAGGGCTTTTAATGTTTGAACCTCCTCTGTCCGGTAAATACAGATGGATGGGTACTGCAACACTGAAATTTATTCCTGATAACCCCCTGCCATTCGGCACATTATACCATGTCACAGTTCCGAAAGGGTTTAAAGCTTTAACAGGTGCAGTTCTTGATAAAGATTATAAATGGTCCTTTGAAACAGTCAGACCTGCCATTGTTTCTTCAAAACCTGCCGAATATTTTTATAACAGACTGCTGGCTCTTAAAGGTTCTATATATCTGCTATTCAATCAGCCCATGGAGCTGTCAAAGGCTGCTGATTTTATCGAATTGTCATGTAATAACCGGGTTATTCCCGTTATGCTGGACAGCCAGTTTGAAAAAGATAAAGATATGGAAGAATGGGATCCGAATAATGTAATTGTTATAAAACCTTCCGAACCATTATCTCCCGGAAAAGCTTATATACTTACATTAAAAAAGAATTTACCGGGTAAAACAGGTGATCTCGGACTTATGGAAAATACTTCTATGACATTTAACAGTGAAAATGTCTTTAAATTTTCCGGTATGTCCGATGCCGGCACTTCAGAGGAACATAGCCCTGAAAACTCTATAGACCTGACTTTTACAAATCCTGTAGATTACGGAGAAGTAATCGATAAGATAAAATTTACTCCCCATATAAAAATACCTGAATATTACAAACAATACGGACAGAATCAGACTCTCTGTCTTTATCTTCCTTTACTGGCACAGACGAAATATACAGTACATATTTCAAAAGATATAAAAGATATTCTCGGTAATACCCTGGGGCAAGATGTGAGTTTTTCATTTAAAACATCTGATTATTCTCCTTCATGTTATATTGAAAACGGAGTTGGAACAGTAGAAGCAAATTCTTCCAGAACCTTTCCCGTATCCTTTATGAATCTGGATAAGGTAAATATGAAGCTTGCTTCTCTCTCAAAGGATCAGATTATTCCCTTTTTTAACGGGAAAGCTTTTGACTATGATACAAAATATAATCCCGGAGAAGGTTTCTATAAAATTGACAGGGAATGGAAGTTGAATTTAAAGAAAAATCAGTCATGGTGGCGGCCTGTTGATTTGGATGACATTCTGGGAGACAAAAAATATGGTTTTGTTTTTCTCCAGTTAGACGCTCTTGAACAGCTCAGTTATGACAGCAGATACCAGAAAGCTTTCCTTCAGGTTACAAATCTCGGAATAACGGCGAAATTTTCTCCCGAAAATAATATTATTTCAGTCAATACCCTTGACACTGCACAGCCTGTACCTGATGCTTTTGTCGAGCTTCGTAACAGTGATAATAAAATCGTATGGACAGGAAAAACGGACAGACAGGGTATGGTAGAGACTGACGGATGGGATAAATTGAAATTAGCAAAAGATGATAACGAAATATGGGTTTTTGTATCAAAAGGCGACGATATATGTGTTAGCAGTTCTTACAGGAACTGGAGAGTACCTCTCTATATGTATGATTACTATTACGACTCTTCTGATTTCAATATCCATGTATTTACAGAAAAAGGTATTTACAGAGCCGGTGAAGAGGTTCACCTTAAAGGAACTATGAGAGAAAAGATAAAAGGTAAATGGGACGTTTCTTCTCTTAAAAAATTGAAATTGAAAATCTCCAGTTCAAGGGATGAAGTTATCGTCGAAATTCCTTTAAAACTTTCCGATTACGGTTCTTTTGATCATTCCTTTACCATTCCTGATGACGGCTCTTCAGGAAGATATTCCATATATATTTCAGGAGAGAAAGGTAATAAAAATATTTCGGCTTACGGAAGCTTCCTTGTGGAAGATTACCAGGCGGCACAGTATGAAGTTACAGTAAACTCGGACCGTGATTATTATGTATTTGGTGATAAATTTAACGGAAAGGTAAAAGGATGGTATCTGTTCGGAGCACCCATGAATGGTGACAGTGTTAACTGGTCTTATTATCTTGAACCTACCTGGTACAGTCCTTCCACTTATGAAGATTTTGATTTTACCAGGGACTTCTATGATATGGCCGAAGAAAGAGAGGAAAAATATCTAGGTTCAGGAGAAGGGAAACTGAAAGATAACGGTGAAGTCCCTCTCTCTATTGAGATTACCGATAAAATAAATCAGGGGCCTTATATACTGACAGTTCAGGGAACGGTAGAATCTGCAGGCCGTCAATCTGTGTCGGGCTATAAGCAGGTTCTTGTCCATCCCGGTGAATATTATATAGGAATAAAACCTTCTTCACGGTTTATGTCAAATAAGGAAACACAGACTTTCAATATGATTGTTCTTTCCCCTGACGGAACAGTCAGAGCAGGTCAGGATGTAAAGATAGATATTATAAAAAGGGAATGGAATTCTGTACGTAAGGTGGGAATGAACGGTGAAACAGGATGGGTTTCGGAAAAGGTGGATGAAGTCATTAAAAGTTTTGACCTTAAAAGTGGAGGAAATCTTGTAGAAGGTCAATTTAATCCGGATAAAGCCGGACTTTACATTATAAGAGCTACAGGCATAGACAGCAGAAAGAACAATATAGTGACAGAATCAACCTTTTATGTCAGCGGTGAAGATTATGTTGCATGGGCAAGATATGATGATGATAAGATTGATTTAGTGCCAGACAAAAAGGAATATAAGCCTGGAGATACGGCAAAAATACTTGTCAAATCTCCTTATGAACAGGCAAGGGCCCTTGTAACTATTGAAAGAGAATTTATAATAAAAAGTTTCTGGGTAGAACTTAAAGGCAGTGCCGATACTGTGGAAATTCCGGTAGAAGAAGATTATCTCCCCAATGTCTATGTGTCTGTTATACTTCTTCAGGGGAGAGTCTCAGACAGCAAATTCTCCGATACAGGCGATGACCTTGGTAAACCGTCTTTTAAAATAGGCTATTTTAATATGCCTGTCATTCCTGATAATAAAAGGCTTAAAGTAACAGTAAATACTGATAAAGATAAATATGAGCCAGGAGATGAAGTTACTGTAACTCTTCATATGGAAAACCAGAGGGGGCAGGGAGTAAAAGGAGAAATATGTGTTTCTGCAGTAGACCTTGGGGTACTTAATCTTACAGGTTTTAAAACACCTGATTATTTTGACTCTTTTTATTATATGAGAGGCATTGATGTTATCACGGCAGAAACAAGGAAATATATTATAGATCAGAAGAATTACGGGCAAAAAGGAGGTAATCCCGGAGGTGACGGAGGAGGAAAAACTTCTACTCTGAGGGAAAATTTTGTATCCACTGCCATGTTTAAACCATCTGTGATTACTGATAACAGTGGCAACGCTTCAGTTAAATTTAAACTTCCCGATAATGTGACAACTTTTCTCATTATGGCAACGGCCCAGACAAAAGACAGTTCTTTCGGCAGTGGTGATAAGAGGATTGTAAGCACAAAACCATTGCTTATGAAACCCTCTATGCCAAAGTTTGTAAGACTTTATGATAAGTTTAAAGCAGGTGTTCTCGTATTTAACGGAACTGATAAAGAGGGAGAAGCAGTTGTAGAATGTAATAGTGAAGGTCTTATACTTTCAGAGAGAGGACTTAAAAAAGTAGATGTACCTCCGGGACAGGAAAAAGAAGTGCTCTTTTCTTTTGAAGCCGGTAAGGTAACTGAAGGTAAACTGACTTTCTCCTGTACCATGGGCACTTACAGTGACAGCGTGCTGGAAAAATTGCCGGTAAAAGCAGCTATACTTACGGAAGCTGTTGCTACAACAGGCTCATCTGAAGATAACAGCAGGGAAGAGAAACTTTTTATTCCCGGAACTGCCGATCCCAATACGGGATATCTGGAAGTGAATAATTCTTCTACTGCAATGATAAACCTTCAGGGAGGCCTTGAATATCTTGTAGATTATCCCTACGGCTGTCTGGAACAGAAACTTTCCAGAGTTCTTCCTCTTGTTACTGCAGAAGATCTTATAAATTCCTTTAACCTTTCAGGTTTAAAGGGGCAGGCATTGAGAGATTTCGTTCAGGAAAATCTGGATATGATAGTAAAACACCAGAAACCTTCAGGAGGTTTTACATTGTGGGAAGGAGGAGAACTCGAAAATCCTTTCCTTTCAGCTTATGCTATGTACGGACTTACACTGGCACAGGAATCGGACTACAAAATTTCTCCTTCTGTTATGTCAGAGGGGCGGAAATATCTGAAAGAAATACTCAGATTTTCTAAAGATGATAAAAGATGGCTTTATCCATATAAAGAGAGAACAAAGGCCACAGTAAAAGCTTTTGCCCTTTATACCCTTTATCTGGCAGGAGAAGGTGAGCCTTCCTATTTACATACCATGTACGAACAGAGGAATAAAAATTCACTCTTCGGAAGATGCATGCTGGTACGGGCCATGCATATGTATGGTAAGGATAAAGAGGAAGAAGCCGTTATGGTAAAAGAACTCATGAACCATATAAAAATGTCTCCTACCAGTGCTTATTTTGAAGAGAGAATAACAGATGATATGAGCTGGATTTATACTTCTACAGTAAGAACTACGTCTCTTACGCTTCAGACACTGATTGAACTGGATGTAGATTTTCCTCAGGCTCAGAATGTTGTAAAATGGCTGATAGATTCACAGAACCTGGGCAGATGGGATTCGACACAGGAAAATGTTTTTGCCTTTGAAGCACTGAGAGTTTATTTCAATAAATTTGAAAAAGATACTCCGAATTTTAAAAGTAAAGTTTCTCTTGACGGCAAAGAAATTATGAAAAATTTCTTTAAAGGAAGAGAGACTAAATGTGTTAAACAGGTGGTTCCTGTGTCAGATATTGCTCAGGGAAAAGACATATCTGTTACGTTTGATAAAGAAGGACCTGGCAGACAGTACTATACTGTGAGACTTGTTTATGCCCCGACAGGCCCACGTCCTGCAAGGGATGAAGGTATAAGTGTATTTAAATCCATAGAACCACTTGAAGGGAGCAGAACAAAGGATTTTATAGCAGGAACTGTTTACAAAGTAACTCTCTCCATAGTTACTCCTATGGAAAGACATTATGTTGTCGTAAATGATCCTTTGCCGGGAGGTTTTGAACTGGTGAGAGAATCCTTTGATACGGAAAATAGAGATCTCCTGAGAAAACTTTCAGAAATACGCAGAAATGAAAGAAATGACTGGTGGGGAACATTTGATCACTGGGAAAATTATGATGATAAAGTACTGCTTTTTGCAGATCTCTTAAAGTCAGGTGAACATACCTTTACATATTTTGTGAGAGCCATCCATTACGGAACCTTTGATATGCCTTATACAAAGGCAGAACTTATGTATGAACCGGAGGTATTCGGTTATTCTAAAAAGGAAACCGTTAATGTTGTAGAAAAGTAAAAAATTGTGACGCGTGACGCGTAACGCGTTACGCGTCACCCGTAACGGGGCTCATATGGTTATTAAAAAAAATAGAAAGATAATAAAAATAACTCTCGTCATCTGTTTTATTTTATTATCCGTCTTTTTTATAATTTTTCTTTTAATTCCTCTCCCTTCCGTATCACTTTACCCTCAGAAAATGGTTTCCTGCAATATTCTTGACAGAAAAGGAACTCTTCTCAGAACCGTACTTTCTTCAAAGTATTCCACAGCATCGTGGGTTAACTTGGACAGAATCTCCCCTCATATGGTTGATGCTACTGTGGCGGCAGAAGATAAAAGATTTTACAGCCATTTCGGTATAGATATACTTGCTACTGCCAGGGCTTTTGTTCAGGATGTAAGAGAAGGCCGTATAGTATCGGGAGGTTCTACCATAACACAGCAACTGGCCGGTCTTGCCTATGATATACCCAGAGGGAGTCTTAAATGTAAAATGCTTGAAGCTATTTATGCCCTTAAAATTGACTTTAAATATTCCAAAAACGAGATAATGGAGCTTTATTTAAACCGTGCTCCTTATGGAAATCAGACCTATGGCATAGAAGGAGCTTCTTTACTTTATTTTGGCAAACCTGCCGAACAGTTATCCCTTGCAGAATCAGCTTTTCTTGCATCTATTCCCAGGAGTCCCGGTATTTATGATCCTTACAGGAATTTTGAAGAGACGAAAAAAGAGCAGTTTTTAATTTTAAAGAGAATGTATCGTAACGGCAGAATAAGTGAAAGGTCATATAAACAGGCTATGGAAGAGCCCCTTCTTGTTATACCCATGACCGATACATTTCTTGCTCCTCATTTCTGTGATTTTATTCAAAAAGAAATTTCA
>JBEHWP010000026.1:0-18105 GCA_040217665.1 Vulcanimicrobiota bacterium | reverse complement strand
CTGTTTATCCGCATCTTCAGGAGAGATATTTCTATCCTGCAGGTTTTCCTGCTGTGATGCGCCACTACCGTCAGATAATTGTTTCTTTAAGCTCTGAAATATTGATTTTACCTTATCTATAATATTCACCCCTCAAAATTTAGAGAACATAATCTCATTTTTTATGAGTAAATTGTAACACTCTTCAAATCTTTTTTCAAGTTTTAAGTGATTTATTGATAAATTAGCGAATGTATGATATTATAATAAAGTTCTAAAATGAAATAGGATGACCTTGAAGGAGGATAACAGAAACATGGCGTTACACAGTAAAAACAATCTGTTAGATGAAGGAACTCTCTTAGCAGATCTAATGGAGGAAAGGGTAATAGATCAGAAAAATTTTCAGAAAAAATTTATAATTGATAAAAACTTCTATAAACAAAACAACAGAGATTTCAATTATATAGTAGCAAACAGATTTTGCAGTAAAAAATGTTATCCCAGAAAGTCGCAGTTTTTAAGTGAAGGTACTATAGATATAAACGGCGAAGGCTCTTCACAGAAAGATAAAGTGTCTGATCCTGTAGAAGTTATTTACAGATGTTGCGGACAGCAACAGGATTTTATCAAAAACGATATGTCTGTATCAGAAAGAATATTCAGGGTATTTATGAAGTATAATAATCAACCCCTTAACACTCATAAAATATCCCAGGAATTGAATTATTACAATCTGAACAATATTTTCTCCATACTATCCAATGATGATTTCTATGGATTTAAAGAGGTATAAACCGGGAGGCTTCTGATGTCAGTACATATGAATAAACCCTCATCATCAGAGAAAGAGAAATTTAAAATCCTTTTAGAAGCAGGACAGATAATTAATTCTACTTTAAATATAGATGAAGTTCTTACAAGAGTTATGGATAAAGTAATCGAGATTCTGTCTGCAGAAAGAGGATTTATAATGCTCATAGATGAGGAAACACAGAAACTCGTTCTCAAAGTTGCAAGAAATGTGGATAAACAGACTATAGACAGTGAAGATTTCTCGGCAAGTCTAAGCAGTATAGAATCTGTTTCCAAAGGCGGGACGCCTATATTCTGCCCGAATACGCAGCTTGATCCGAAACTCAGTAAACGTGCCAGCATAGCCCTCCATTCTATTCGCTATATTCTCTGTTTTCCACTGAAAATTAAGGAAAAAATAATAGGCGTTATCTATGTAGACAATAGAATAAAATCAGGTATTTTTGACGAACAGCACAGAGATCTGCTGGAAGTTCTTACCAATCAGGCAGCTATTGCAATAGAGAATGCAAGATTATATGAAAATCTGGAAAAAAATTATCTTGATGTAATAAGGGCTCTTGCCAATACAATCGAAGCAAAAAATCCTTATACAAAAGGACATTCCGATAGAGTAACCATACTTGCTGTTAAAATAGCTGAAGCTATGGAACTGTCGGCAAGAGAAAGAAAAGAAATAGAAATGGCAGGTATTTTACATGATGTAGGTAAAATAGGTATAGGAGAAGAAGTACTTGAAAAACCTGGAAGATTGACAGAAGAAGAATTTAAAGAAATGAAAATGCATCCAGGTATCGGCTATGACATAATAAAAACAATAAGTTTACCTGAAAGCGTAAAAGAAGCAGTACTCCACCATCAGGAAAAATTTGATGGAACAGGTTATCCGGGAGGACTTAAAGGTAAAGAAATACCTTTATATGCCAGAATAATAGCAGTATGCGATAGTTATGATGCAATGACCAGTGATAGGGTATACCGTAAAAATATGGGAGTAGATTACGCTATATCACAGCTGAAAAGTTGCAGTGGAACACAGTTTGATCCTGAAATAGTAGAAATATTTTTAAATAATAAAATTTATGAACTTGGCTAAATAATTGTCAGCAGTCAGCTTTTATAGAAATAAATCTGATATACCGGATTGGCTGAATGCTTACCAATAATTTACCGTAAACCAGATCCTTATGAAAATATGTACTTTTTGCAAATATCCGATACTAAGAGGAGATATGAAAGTATGTTGCTCCTGTAAAGCTGTTTATCATACAGGGTGCTGGCATGTAAACGGTCAGTGCGATAATGAAGGATGTTTGAGCACAGAAGCATATACTGTAAAACCTGATACAAAATCTGTAAAAAATGAAAGTCCTGAAAAGGAACTTTCTTCTCCTGATAAAGAGACAACATATAAAACCAATTCGATGGATACAAAAACAAAAACAATGGCAAAAACTATGTTTAAACGTATCCGATGGGGCAGAATTGGTCTTATTGCTATTACTGTTCCTGCAGTCATTCTTGGCCTTATTTTAATCTCCACTCTTGTAACTTCAGTGCTGGGTTTTGGAAAGGATAAAAAATTATATAACTCGGGTATAAAAAAGCTGGAAGCAAACAGGTATTTAGAAGCATCGGCAGATTTTGAAGAAGTGCTTAAAATAAATCCAAAATATCCAGAAATAAAGCCAAAACTCCTGGAAACTTACAAAAAACTCCTGGAACAATTCAAAGATGAAAATAAATATAATGAAGCTCTAAAAATATTCCAGAAAATGTCGGCAATGCTCAGTTCCGGAGAAGCAAAAACATTTTTGATAGACACTTATATTCAGTGGGGAGATTATCTGTTATCACAGAGAAGTTATCAACCTGCTACAGAAAAATTCCAGAAAGTGCTGGAAATGAATCCAAAAGACAGTGAAGCAAAAGATAAACTTATACAGACCTTTATGAATATATTGTATGACGTGGAATATAATACCACTCAGGAACAATTAAAACTTATAATAAGTGATAAAGAATGCAGAAATAAACTTACAGGCGATGGTATAAAGTTATATTCCACCCGTTGCCAGATAATAAAATCTGACATAAATGACGATGGTTCTAAAGACCTTGTAGTAGCAGGAGATGATGCAGACAGTGCACAGGCAGGGGTAAATATTTATGGAATTTCTACAGGGAAACCTAAATTAATTATGTCTCTTGATACATCGGGATATTATCTGAATAAACTCGGAGTTATAGATTTAAACGGTGATAAACATCCTGAAATATTCTCAGATTGGACAGAACCAAAAAGTACAAAATTCGGTTTTACGATTTTCCTCTTTACAAAAGACAGAAAACCTTCTTACAGAAATAGTAATAAAATAAGCGACTGTCCTCTTTCATTTGAAGATATAAATAATGACGGGACCCTGGATATTATAGCAAAACAGTCAATGAATATTCAAATAGACGACCAGTATTACTTATTCCCCCATATATACAAATGGCAGAACTTTGAATTTGTTGAAGTAAGCAGCCAGTATAAAGATATTTATAAAAAAATATATATATCATCACTGGAGAAAAAATTAAAAACCCCTCCATCAGGTGACGATCCGCTGAAAAAAGCGGGCTATGAAGATTCAATAAGGACAGCTATAGAAGAGCTTTATGCAATAATCGGATTACAGTATGACAGTAAAACCGGAGCAAAAAGTCCGGAAGAAACAATTGAAGCAAACTTTAATTATTTAAACCAGCATGAATTTTATAAAGCTTATATGCTCAGAAGTTCGCAAAGAAGACATGAAACACCTTTTGAAAATTTTTATAACCTCTGGCGGGACAATATATCGATAAAGGTGGATGAAATTTCTCTCATAAAAAAAGACGAAAATAAAGCAGAAGTAAGAGCAGTATTTGAAGCAACAGAACAGGTAAATTTAAATGAAACAAAAACCCAGACATACAAAGGTAATTATTATATGGTGAAAGAATCCGATCTCTGGTATTTAGATGATTCTAAAGTAATACAGTAAGTTTTCCGATTGCCGGCAAACCACAGGAGGAACCTTTGAAAAACTCACAGATGCACCATCTGGCTCTGGCAGGGCTCTTATACGGCATAGATCATTTTATTCTCATTGAAAATGCTCCTTTTCCTCTGAACGGTCCTGTTTTCGAAAAAATCAGAACATTTCTGACAGAAAAAGAATATGAATTTTTAAATAAACTTGTCGCCATAGTGGATAATATCCCGCCATTCAAATCAAGACCATCGCCATCATGGAAGTCCAGTGCTCTCTCATGTAACAGTTTTCTGGAGAATCTTCAAGAAAGATGGACACTTATGACAGCAGACGAAGTTGATAATTTCTTTTCAGATATAAAAAATAACTTTTCTCACATGCCACGGTTCCCTCACTGTCAGATATTAAGCGCTCTTTTAGCCTGCGGGGAATATCCTTTTATATGCGGCGGAAACATTGTTGAAGAACCGAAAAATATTTATGGGGAATTACATGGAAACATTTTAAGCGGACATATTGTATCACGATATATATTCAATACAGTTTTGCCGGTTTTTCAGGCAAGATTCTATCCAATCCCTCTGTCATGTATTATAGAGATAAATTCTTCAGCCTTTTATACTTTTTTACCGGGCCCTATTGCTTACAAAGGAGAAAAACATCTGGAAGAAATAAACAATTATCTCTGGGAACAGAGGCAGGGCAATTTTTTTTTATGCTGGGATACTATAGATTTTTCTCCTGAAGAAATAAAAAAATTACCCCTTCTGTTATTCAGACTGGACGAATTTATCAAAAGGAAAGCTCTCAGTCCTTTCAAAAAATATATACTTGATGAAGGTAAACATATATTTTATATAAATTATAACCATGGACTCTGTAAGTCCTGTAAAGAGAATCGTATATCTTTACAGGACAAATCAACATGTCCGACATGTGAAAAGAATATAAAACTTTCCCGGAAGTCATCAAAACTCATCTCTCCTGATTTATCATCAATTATAAGAGAAGAAAAATATCTTCCGGAAATTATTAAGAATAATACAGAAGAAGAACTTTTAATCGGGAATAAAAAAACTGAATTTATCCCTGTTTTTTATCCTTCATTACCGGATTCGGAAGTATGGAAGAAAAATATCTGTCCATACTGTAATAATAATGATGACCCGGGCTGTATGACTGTATCCTGCAGATGTATGGCTTCTATGTCTTCGGGACATAAAAAATTATGTACAGCATATCTGAAAATGCAGGAAGATTCAGATAATCCCCTGGATTGTCTCTATCGGAATAATATTACAGGGAATATATTTTCTTATCTGAAATCACCTGCCATAATAAAAGAGCTCTGTCACAAATGTCATAATAAAGACACATGTGACAATGAAGTAAGATGTTTTTATACCTTTATTCTTTCCGATAATATTATCTGTATTACAGGAGCATGGGATAAGGTTTTAAATGTTGTTACCCTGATTAATTCCATAGAAAGAGTAAATGGGAATGTCATATTACGCTCAGATAGAGACAGACTGAATGTAAAAATTCAGGAAACTCCGGGCTATATAAATATCTTTGGAGTTTCTATAAGAAGTAATATGTTAAAAGAGCTTATGGAGTTTACTGTAACTTTATCGGAATCTATAGAACATGGACATACAGAAAAAGGGTTTATAAGTTATTTATATGAATGCAGAGAATTGATAGAAGCATATTTTCATAAAAAAGACAGGAGAGGACTTAAATTTCTTCCGAAAATTACATTTGCCATAAAAGAACAGGTCTGTTCTGACGAAATTAAGGAAAAAATGAAGGTACTCTTAATAATTGACGAAAATAAAAGTATCCTTCCTTATATATCATTTATCATAAAATATTTAAATCTCACACTGGATATGTAAAGATATTATGGAAAAACTTGTTGCCTGTATAATGTTAAAAGGGAAAATTAAAACAGTAACATCTATGTATTTAAAGAATAGCTGTGACGGACCTGTTATAACTTCCTCTGTGCTCAGAAACAGGATGGTAGATCTTCTTTCTATGAACTATGGTATTGAAAGAGAAAATCTGCGTACAGGTCACAGATGTGAAGATAGTTCATGCTTTCTCTGTCTTATCTATGGTAACAATAATAAAAGGAGACTGATAATAAGAGATTCATTGCCTGTAGAAAAAAAAGAATATTTCTCCTGGGAATTCAAATCAGAAGGCAATAACCTTATAAGAACAATTCCGGTCAATACGGAATTTTCTATGGAAATGGTTTACAGGATCTTCGATGTCGATAAAGACAGAGGAAAAAGAGACTGTGAAAATTTTAAATATATTATAGAAGGTCTTACATTAATTGAAGAAAATTATCTTGGCAGAGGCGGAACCAGGGGAAAGGGAAAAGTAAATTTCTCAGATCTGTCCGTTAACATATGCTTCAGGAGAGAAGATAATATAAAACTGTCAATTCCGGATGAATGGATATGGCAGGGAGAAAGAATTGTCAGAAATGAAAGCCTATAAATGTACAATAAAATTGAAAAGTTCTATTGAAACACCACTGGAAGCAGATATAATATGGGGTTCTATTATATGGGCATTAAAATATCTCTGCGGTAAAGAAGAGGTAGAAAGAACTATAAAAGAGTATTCCACAGAGCCGCCTCTGATTATATCGGATGGTTTCCCGTCAGGTTATCTTCCCTGTCCTCTCTGTGATATATCAACGGAAACAATAGAACATGTCATAGAATCTTCTGCAAATATAAATAGAACTGTAAAAGCTGTTAAAAAAATATTAGAAAGAGACTTATTGCCTGAAGATATGTTCAGGAAGATTATAAAACAGGAAAAGACATTCACAGATATAATAAAAGATTCCCTTGAATGTAATATATGTCCTGAAAATTTTAAAGATATAAAAGAACAGGATAAATCAGGTATATGCAATAAAAATAACTGTTTTTATCTTACAGGTAAGAATCAATATGAGTGTAATATAATAAACTCTGACATAGATTATTGTCTGAAAGAAGACGAATTAAGGGATATATATATAATTTCCCGGTGGTCAGAAGAAAGACTTTTAGAGCTTCTGACTTTTACAGGGATGAACGGTTACGGAAGAGGAGCTTCCCGCGGTAAAGGGCAGTTTCTGATAGACCGTTTCACAGAACTTTCTCCACAGGAAAGTCTTCATACTTATACAGGTGAAGAAAATGGTTTTATGACACTTGCTTCGTCTTATATACCTCTGGCAGGAGAAATAGAGGATATAGAAAAATGTCGTTATAAATTGCTTATTAAAGTAGGGAAATTAGGAGGACATTATGCTTCAATGGAGAATTTTTTAAAATACCCTGTGGCAATGTGCAGAAGGGGCTCTGTTTTTCCTGCTTCTCCCGGAACAAAGCCTTACTGGGGAGGACTTATTAAAGGAGTTCATCAGGAGATAGAAGAACTGGTACAGTACGGAATAGCTTTCCCTGTATGGGGCAGTTTTTTTGAAAAGAGGTAAATAAATCTTTGAAAGACACTCATATACTGGATTTAGAAGTTGAATTACAGGATAAGACAAAGAAATCTGTAAGAGAGATAATACCTGATATAATTACGGGACAGGTAGAAAAGATGATCTCTGCAGCCATGATAATAGGAAATTATATCGGCCGTGAATTACCGAAAAAAGAGCGTCTCTATCCATATCAAATCAGGAAAATCTTTGGAGCAATAAAAAGAATTGAAATAGATAATTTTGACAGAAAGAAATTATTGCTCTTAAAGCCACAGCTGGTATTTATAGCCGCAAAGAATGACAGTAATCTTGGAATTCAGTATTTAAAAGATGTATTACTGGAATCTATCGATCATGTTGGAGACAATGAAATATATTTCAGACATTTCTGTGATTTTTTCGAATCCATTCTTGCATACCATCAGGCAGCAGAAAAGGAAGTCTAGAGATTTCAGCATATTTTGAAAATAAAGCTTTATCAGAGAAAAAATCTATGACAGACTTTTAGAGGTTAAAAAATTGAGAACTATAGAATTACTCGGAAAAATAATAATTACAGGAGATATAGAAACAAAAACAGGCCTTTATATAGGAGGAATGAGTTCGTGGCTTGAAATTGCAGGTATAGATAAACTTGTAGTAAGAAATTCAGTTACAGGTTTACCTTATATACCAGGTTCTTCCATGAGAGGGAAATTAAGATCACTTATTGAAAAAGATCTCGGTAAAGAACAGAATAAAGTAATAAAGAAGCCTGATGTATATATTCATGAATGTAATGATGAAACAAATTATTCTTCCTGCGAGGTATGTCAGATTTTCGGAGTATCCCATCGTGTTGACCCGGAAGGTAATTTTTCCTACCCTTCCCGATTGCTTGTAAGAGATATTCCTCTCGATCCTGACAGAAAAAAACCAGGTAGAACAAAAAGTCTTTCAGAGCTAAACACAGATTTTCCATACAGTGAATTGAAATGGGAAGCTACAATAGACAGAATTACTTCATCTGCCGTACCCAGACAGTTTGAAAGAGTTCCTGCAGAAGTAATATTCAGTCCCTGTGAGTTTATATTCAACCTCTTTATCCCTCAGGATGTAATTCTGCTCTGGTATTTTATTCAGGGTCTTGTCATGCTTGAACATGATTATCTCGGAGGTATGGGTTCAAGGGGATATGGAAAAGTTAAATTTAAAAATATAAAAATTACGGTAAAATCAAGAAAATACAGGGATATACTGGAAGGACTTGAAAAAGAACCGGAAGAGGATCATATCCTGGAGGAACTAAATATTGCATCTATTGATTACCTGAAATCAATAGAAAGTAAATTCAGAATAAAACCTTATAAGACGGGAATTAAATCCATACTTGAAAAATGGATTTTTAAATAAAATAGCAAGCAGCAGTCAGCTATCAGCTATCAGAAAAAATCAATAAAAAAGCTGATAGCTGATAGCTGATAGCTGAAAGCTAAAAAACATGTCTTCAAAACATCAATATTTTACCTACACAGTAGAACTGCTGTCTCCGACTCACATAGGTATTGGAGAAAAACTCAGGGAAAGAGAATATTTTGTTTCTTCAGGTAAATTATATACCATAGATATAAAAGAGTTTTTATCCTCTATTTCCGAAAGAGGCGATCTGGAAAATTTTATAAAAACCATACCAGATGTAAAGTGGGATACTTCAAAAGAGAGTTTATATAAATATATCATACCATGTGATTATAATCCCCAGGAAATACTGACTCATATAAAATCCATCTATCACGAACCTTACATGACAGGAAGTTCTATTAAAGGTGCTATAAGAACATGTCTTCTTCAGGAATTACTGGACTCAAAGGAAAGAATAAATTTCAGCAAAGAAAAACTTAAAAAGGCATTTAAACAATTATCAGGCCAGGAAAGAAAAAAAATATTTATACAGATAAGCAGTGACATTGGCGGAGATATAGAAAGATCTCTATTCGGCGGCAAAAACGGATACAGTTCCCTGAGAGCCCTTCAGATATCTGATACTACTTCCATACCTTCCTCTTCACTTCAAATATCAGAGATAAGAGTAATGTCAGCCAATTTAAAAAACGGCGTAGCATGGAAAAAATTCAAATTATATATTGAAACAATAAAACCATCTCAGGAGGAAGAAAAAAGATTGGAGGGGACTATAAAAATAGACAATTACCTTTTGCAGGATACACCTGTAATGTCAGAAAGACTCGGATATACTGAACAAAAGGACATTATAAAAAATTTCTCTCACCTGTGCAGAAAATACAGTAATGAAAAAATTAAAAAAGAAATAAAATTTTTCAGAGACTGTGACCAGAACGAAATATCAGTATATTACAAAAAACTTGAAGATCTAAAACTTGAAGAAAATCAATTTCTTCTTCAGATAGGATGGGGTACAGGGTTTGAAAGTAAAACTGTTACTCATACCTTTTCAGACGAAATGGAAAATATACGTCGTTATTTCAATCTTGGTAAAAGAAAGATAAGAATCCATTTATTATGTGACAGTGAAGTTTCACCAAGTTATAACAAAAAAGACACATATTTCTGCCCTGCCTGCAGGATTGATCAGCTTGCCGGGGAAGAAACAATAGTTATACCATTTCCTAAAACAAGAAGAATAATATTTGCTGAAGGTAAACCTCTATATCCTCCCGGATGGGTTAAAATTTCGGTTAAGAGTGTTTTGTAATGCATTATTGATATGAAGAAGGGAAATATTTTATAATAGAGAATTTTATTTAATGGTGATTAATAAAAATAACTTTTCACTGTTCAACGGTAAACGATCCTCATATAAATAATAATTAATAAAAAGGAAATAATCATGAAACATATTATTATAGGCAGCGACCATGCTGCATATGAAAAAAAAGAAGAGGTAAAAAAAATTCTCACGTCACTGAATATAGAGATCAATGATGTTGGAACTTCATCGAGCGAACATTCAGTAGATTATCCTGATATAGCGCAGCAGGTTGCCGGTGAAATTTCCAGAGGTACCTTCAGAAGAGGTATTCTATTATGTGGCTCAGGTATAGGCATATCCATAGCGGCAAATAAATTTCCTTCTGTAAGAGCCGCTCTCTGTTACAGTAAAGAAGCTGCGAAACTTTCACGGGCCCATAATGATGCGAATATACTTGTTCTTCCAGGGCGACTCCCCCTGGAAGATGACGTGGAAGATATTCTTAAAGCCTGGCTGGAAACGGATTTCGAAGAAGGACGGCATGCAAGGAGAATTGAAAAGATAAAAACTATTGAAAAAATGTTTTAGCTACTATAGTAAATGATTCTATGACAGATATTGCAAAGGAGAAAGAAAAATCAAATTAATATGGAAAAATGCCCTTTTTGTTCAACTTCTCTGAGTAAAAAGAAAAATTTCTGTTTTGAATGTAACAGTTTTTCAAGAGATGCTCTTTTTATGGATGAAGAAAGCCGCAAAAAAAGTAAATTCCCCTATGCCAGAAAAGAAATAGTGAGTTCTGTTATACCGGAGCTGAAGAAAAATCTTTCTGAAAAACCTTCTGATACTCAGAGTTTATTTAATCTGGCTCTTGCTTATCTTAATATTCAAAATTTCGAAGAGTCTGTTAAATTATGGGAAAAAGTCATAGAATTAAGACCGTCAGACAGTATTGCAATGAATAATCTCGGTGTATGTCACTTGAGTCTTGGAAAAAATAACTATGCAAAACTTGTATTGCAGAAGGCATATAAAATAGACAGTACATCACCTGCTATTAATTATAACATGGCAAGTCTCCACAGATTGGAAGGAGAAATACAAAAAGCTATAATTTTTTATAAGGAATATAATATTCAACGCCCCGGCAATCCATATGTAATGGAATTTATTAATCAGTCAGTAGATATAAAAGAAGATGCCACACTTATGAAAACAGTTGCTCCTTTTAAGATAGAAGAACGTTCAAAAAAAGCTCCTGTGGAAGGCACTTCAACTCTGGATGCAATATTCAGTACATATAACAGTGAAAATCCGGAAGAAGCCTTTGAACTGCTGGCAGACCTGGACTTAAACGAAGTAAAAGGACAGGAGCATAAGTCCAGTCTGGCCAAAATATTCTCCCGGAAAGGAAGCAGAAAAAATAAAGAAGAAAAGCATCTGGAAGCAGCAGAGAACTATGAAACTGCTTTAAAATTAAATCCAAATCTCCCGTTGCAGGGAAAAATAGGACAGCAGTATTTCAAGGCAGGAGAAAAATTTTATGAAGAACAACTCAAGGAAAAAGCTGTTGAAACACTGGAAAAAGCAATAAAATGGGATAAAACATCTCCTGCCAGACAACTTCTTGATAAAATTGCTCCCGGAAGAAGCCAGAACATTGATAGTGACGATAAAGATAAGATAAAGAAAGACATAACAGAAAAAAAACAGGAAGAACCGGCCCTGTTGCCCCCCAAAACGGGGCACCTCAAAAAAATAGAAAAAAAGACTGTCCCTTCAGGTGAAGTTAATATAAGAAAAAGACTTATTTTTCTTTCTATATTCACCATTATTGTTGCTTCAGCGGCGATACTGATAGGGCTGAAATATTTTAAACATGATGATGGTTCGACATGGGACAGTAAATCTGAAGAATATTATTTTCAGGGACTGAAAGCAGAAAAAGACGGGAATCTGGATGAAGCGATAAAACTTATAGAAAAGGCTCTAAAATTTGCTCCTGATTATGCTCAGGCCAGAAATCATCTGGGTCAGTTATATGATCGTCAGGGAAGAGAAGAAGATGCAATGAAACAATTCCAGCTGGCTGTAAATATTAATCTGAATTATGCAGAAGCCTACGATAACCTGTCTTTAATATGTGCAAAACTGGATCATAAACTAAAAGCTACGGAATTCAGTCAACTGGCAAAGGAAAATTATGGTACGAAAAGTACAGAAGTACGCAGGGCACTTCAGTATTATAATAATAATCAGATGACAATGGCAATTAAATCACTGGAAAAGGCAATTACCGTAGATCCGGAAGATCCTGCACTGCACTACAATATTGGTCTGGCATATCTCAAATCGGCACAGATAGAAAAAAGCAGAGAATCTCTTAACAGGGCAATTAAAATAGCTGAAATAAGAGGAAACGAGGATTACATAAAGACATTCTCCTCTGTACTGTCCAATCTGGAATCAGATGACCTGGTAGTAGATTTCATGGTATCAGGCCAGACATCAGCTCAGAATGCTCAAAGGAGCCCTTCTCCTGAAGAGACTCCCGGTGAAGAAACAACTCTGACTCCCATAGAGGAAACTACGTCGAAACCATCCCTTCCGTCACCGGATGAAGATCCTCAGGTAGCGGCAGTAGATACAACTTATCTATTTTTTCAAAATATAGAAAGTAAAAATTATAATCAGGCCTATTCCCTTTTAAGTGACAATAAGCAGAAAGCAACAACACTTGAAAATTTTACAGAAAAATTCAAAGCTTTAAGTAAGATTAAAGTTTCCAGTGTGAGAATACTTGAAACATCAGATACATCTATGAGAGTCAAAGTTTATCTTACAGCAGAAAAAGCAGGAGAAAACGGTTCCTATCTTGGAGTATTCCAGGGCGTTTATGTACTATTGTGGCAGAACCATGGATGGAGAATAGGTGAAGGTGTAATAGAAGAAACTACTCTTAAAGGGGAAGATGATACGGGAATTTTTTAGTAGGTTATAGGTTATGGGTTATGGGTTATGGGTATTTTATCTTCAAAGCGTTTAATAAAACGCCCATACCGTTCACTGCTCACGACTCACTTTTCACTAAAAACCTTCTCTTTACAATGTAAGAGAAAAGTCCGAGAATAATCAGGCATAGAATTACATAGGGATAATAATGGATCATTATATATTTTATTTCATTTCCATATTTCCATGCCAGTAATCCTTCAAAGAGATAACGAAATATCCTACCTATAAATATGCCTGCAAGGAAATTGGGAAATCTCCGGCAGACTATTATGGAGATTATGAGGAACATTTTGAAAGGGAAAGGAGGTGGCACGACACATAGAAATATGAAAAAAGGTAATTCGTATTTTTCAATAAAATCTTTAAACCTGTTGAAATATGCTGTATAATTTTTTAAAAAAGTGTCTTTACCTTTTCTGACTGTGACATACATAAGAAGAAGACCGGTAACGGAGCCACATGTTGCTGCAAAACAGTTCAGGAATACTCCCGGTAAAGAGCTGTTCATGCATAAAGCTATTAAAACTCCGTCCATAGTTCCGCTCATAGAAACAAAAGAGGAATCCAGAATATTGGCAATAAATAATCCAATGGCACCATAATTATCTATAAAATATCTTATATTATCTATATATATCAATTCTTTCCGTAAATTTCTACTGCCACGCATTACGCATTACGCATCACGCATTACGCTTATAATATAATTATTATTCGAGTTATGATAAAAACCTTTCAGAATTTAATTATTTATCAAATAAAAAATATATAAATAATGAAAGGCAAAAATTATAATATGGAGAATATTTTATATATATCTCAATGAAAATGAAAATCCTCGCGTGACGCGTGACGCGTCACGTATCACGAAAAGCAGGGTAACATAATTATGTTTAATAAAAATATTCTTATAGCTGATGATGATAAAGATTTTTTAGTGTTATATGAAGAACTGTTTAAAGACTTTAATCGTCTTAATAAAGATAATAATGACGATGTGAGTGTAAAAACCTTTGAAAATGGAAGCAACCTTCTGGAATATTTTCATGATGAATATAAAAAAGGCAATAAAATCCCTCTCTGTATACTGGATATGAGGATGCCTGAAATGGACGGTCTGGAAACAGCCGACTTATTGAGAAAAATTGATAATGATGTTGTTATCATTATAATAACTGCCTATTCAGGGAAAACATCCTTTGAAGAACTAAAAGAAAAATTAAATGAAGATATATATTATATAAAAAAGCCTTTCAGCACAAAAGAACTTTACTGTCTTGTAGATTCCCTGATTAAAAGCTGGAATAAAAATTTACAGATAAAGGAAAGCCAGGAAAGATATAAAGAACTGGCAAATTCATTACCACAGATTATTTTCGAAGCAGATCTGAAAGGAAACCTTACCTTTGTAAATTCTGCTGCACATCTAGCATATGGTTATACCACAGAAGATATCAGTAAAGGCCTTAATCTATTTGACCTGGTAAGTAATGAAGACAGAGAGAGAGCACGGGACAATATGCAAAAGCAACTGACAGGAGCATGTACAGATGGTAATGAATATACCATTCTGAGCAGAGATGGTAATAAATTCTCTGCAATAAGCCATACAAGACCTATTATACATAACGGTAAACCTACAGGTCTGAGAGGGATTATCGTAGATATTACAGACAGAAAAAAAATGGAAGAAATACTTCATTACAGGCTCACAATAGAAGAACTTATTACTACCATATCAACCAGCTTTATCAATATTACCTCTACAGAAGTTAATAGAGAGATAAATATTGCGCTGGAAGAAATAGGTAATTTTATGGGTGTTGACAGAAGCTATGTTAATATATTTTCAGATGATCTGGAAAGAGTCAAAGAAGTCTATGAATGGTGTAATAAAGAGACTGGTTCCAGAGCAAAACAGATTAAAACCATGTCTATGCAAACCTATTTATGGACAGTTGAGCAACTCCAAAAAGGTCAGTATATATGTATATCAAGCCTGTCAGAACTTCCTGAGGAAGCAGAGAAGGAAAAAATAAGCTGGGGAAAAGCAGAAGTTAAATCAATTCTTGGTATACCGTTATATTTCAGTAATAAATTGGTGGGATACTTCATGCTTAATTCAGTAAAAAAAGAGAAGAAATGGAAAGAAGAAGATATAAGACTCCTTAAACTTGCAGGTGAAATTTTTATAAATGCTCTGGAAAGGAAAAAAAGCGAGGAAGCGCTCACAAGATCTGAAGCAAATTACAGAATGCTTGTGGAAAATACAAGAGATATTATATATTCATATAATCCGGATGGTACAGTCAGATTTATCACTCCACAGGTTGCAAAATTAGGTTACAGTCCTGAAGAAATTGTAGGACATAAGATGCTTGATTTTGTTCATCCTGATGATAAAGAGCGTATACTCAATGAATTCAGAAAATTCATAGTAACAGGGAAAAGTTTTCCCACAGTATGTCGGCTTATGGGAAAAAAATCTGTCATATATGTAGAAGAAATTTCTGAAATTATAAAAGATGAAAAAGGAGATATTGCCTACATTACAGGAGTTATAAGAGATATTACGGAAAGGATAAAAGCAGAAGAAGAAAAATCAAAACTTGAGAAACAGCTTCGCCATTCTGATAAAATAAAAGCCATAGGTACACTTGCAGGTGGTATTGCCCATGACTTCAATAATATCCTTGTAGCAATACTCGGATATATAGAAGTATCTCTATATAATATACCGGAAGACAGCAACCTTCAGTCCTATATGGAACAGATGAAAAAAGCATGCCACAGGGCAATAAAGCTTGTAAAACAGCTTCTGACCTTCAGTCGTGAAACAGAAGGAGAACGTAACCCCGTACAGCTAAGTACTATTATAAAAGAAAGTCTTAAGATGCTCAGGCCGCTGATACCTGCCACTATTGACATAAAACAGAACATAACAAATTCAAGTATAATACTCGGAGATCCGACACATATATATCAGATAATGATGAATCTCTGTAAAAATGCCGCTGATGCAATGAAAGAAAAAGGAGGGATAATAAAAGTCAGCCTTAAAAATATTAATAAAGAGTCAAATACTGTAGAATTAAACCACGAACTGGCTCCCGGTAATTACGTACGGTTAACAGTAAGTGATACAGGCCACGGTATAGATCAATCCATAAGAGACAGAATTTTCGAACCATATTTCACAACAAAAAAAATAGGAGAAGGCAGTGGTATGGGTCTTTCTATAGTTCATGGTATAGTAAAAAGTTACGGAGGAGAAATAACAGTAGAAAGTGAAACAGGTAAAGAAACTTCTTTTCATATATTTTTCCCGATAATAAAAAGTAATGAACATATAGAAAGCAAAAGAATGTCAAAACCTTGCGGAGGGAATGAACACATACTTTTAGTGGATGATGAAGAAGATATGGTTATCAGAGTATTAAAGAAAATACTGGAAGATCTCGGATATAATGTAACTGCAAAATACACCGGTAATCAGGCATTAAAAGCTTTTTGCGAAGCTCCTGACCGGTTTGATATTGTAATAACAGATCAGACTATGCCCGGAATGACAGGAATTGAACTGTCTCAGAAATTACTTGAAATAAGACCTCATATCCCCATAATTCTCATATCAGGCTTCAGTCAGGTTATACCTTCAGACATGATCAGGAAAATAGGAATTAAAAAATTTATAATGAAACCCTTCGAGATACATGAACTGGCAAATGTTATAAGAAGATTACTGGATGAAGAAGTAAAAAATATATAATCTAATTCTTTTTCGTTTTCTGATCTATTTCAACAGCTTCTCCAATATTAAGCTTTTTAGTTATAAATTCAGGTAATTTAAGAGCAGAGCTATGATCAAGGCTCTGGAAGGCTTTACCAAGGATGGTTTTTATACCGAATCCATGAATATCTTCATATTTCTCTCCATGTTCAGACTGTTCATGAACGTCTTCTGAAATATTATTTTTTTCTTCTTTTAAGTCTTTATCATAGGCTGTTTCTAATTTTCCTTCTGTCAGAAATTTAATTATATTTATACCGCACTCTGTACAGTATTTTGCTTTATCTTTATTTAAATTCCTGCAAAAAGGACATACCTGTTTTAGAGGGTTTTTTTCGTCATCAACAGTAATAATTTGCTCCTGAACCTTCCTGCGTGCATGGTGAGAAGCCAGTGCTTTTATTAAAAAAATACCTGCTTCGGGAGAAATAGGAGTACCTCCTTCAAAAGCTTTCCTGATAGCTTTTTCCAGTTCTTCCCACAGGGTTGCATCTTTTAATATATACCCTGTGGCTCCTGCGTTGAAACATTCCAGAAATTCTTCTTCCCTGAGATATGCCGTTAATATTATAATTTTAGTATCAGGTAATTTCTGTATAATCTTCTCAGTAGCTTCCAGACCGTCCATTTCCGGCATTCTGAGATCCATTAATATAACATCAGGCTTTTCTTCAAGTTCCATAACAGCTTTTACTGCTTCAAAGCCGTTATGGACCATTCCAACAACCTTCATATCAGTAAAAAATTTTACCATGCTGTTAAAGCTCTGACATATATCAAGATCATCATCAACAATGAGAATTTTTATATATTTATTCTGGAGAAGGTCATGTTTAATTTCTTTATCCTTTGTTATAAACGTAGCGGTTTTGTATTTATTTCCTGTACCAAACTTTAATGTATATAATTCCAGAAGATTTTGTTTTAAAATATTAAAATCAGGAAATCTATCTTTCCCATGTTCCTGAAGGCATTTCATGACAATAAAATCTATATCCATCGACAGATCAGGCAAAAGCTCTCTTATAGAAGAACATTTAAGAGGTTCATCAGGATATTTTCCTGTTAAAAGCTGATACATAATAGCACCGGCAAGATAAATATCATTTCTTATATCCTGTTTGTCATTAGAAGTGTCACTTATCAAATTTCTCATAGATACTGTGCCAAAATCTACAAGTATGATCAATTTATCACTATCTCTTACGATAAATTTATTCAATTTCAGATTACCGTATAACATAGTTTTGTAATTATACAAATA
>JBEHWP010000025.1:0-18565 GCA_040217665.1 Vulcanimicrobiota bacterium | reverse complement strand
CAGGCTCTTCCGAAAAATCTATAATCCTCCTGAAAGAGAACCTGTTTTTACAGACATTTACTATTTTGCGTCTATTTAATTTACAACTGGCTGTTAATACGGTATATATTTTTCTCCAGAACCTGGCAGTGGAAAGGATGAAAAAATAAATATTACTTTTCGGATAGGCTCTTAGTGGTGCCAGCAGTAAATATGGCACCAGTTAAATCTCTGTGTGGTGTTCTTACGCAAAAAAATATCGCCTTAGTCTATTTCTGTTATAACTGGCATCATACCAGGTTTATATTAAGACACATTTTATAGTTTCTTGTAATATGATTTTATATACAATGGAAAAAGAAATTTATCACAGAATATTAAGAGTGAAAAGTGAGTAGTGAAAAAAATTGGATTTTACTTACTTTTCACTTTTCACTACTCACTTTTCACTAATTAATAGATTTATAAAATTAAGTGCAATTCCAGTAGAAGTGAATCTACCTGTCATGAAAAAGCACTATCAATTTGACCTTCCTATACTTATAATGTTATAATATGTCAAAAAATTCGTTTGGAGAGAAAGTCATGCTAGAAGCATATAAGCTCATAAGAGATTTATCCAGTAAAGATGAGTATGTAAGACTATCTGCAGCAAGAACTCTTGGAAATGAAAAAGTAGTTGATGCCATGGAGCCTCTTACCTCTCTTCTTTCTGATCCGAATGTGGCAGTGAGAACAATAGCGGCAGAAGCTCTTGGAAAAATAGGAGATGAAAGAGCTGCCAACAGTCTTATAGCATGCCTCAATGATGATTACAGCCGTATGAGAAAAGCTGCGGCAGAAGCTCTGGGAAAATTTGCTGATTATAGAGCTTTAACCCCTGTTATACACCTTTCTCAGACTGATAATGACCCGGAAGTAAGGGCAGTGGCACGAAAGACTGTAGATAAGATAAACAGTGTAGTTCAGGAGATAATTGATAAACTTGATGATGAACTGAGCAGCCCCAGAGAAAGTGATAGAAAGCAGGCTGTAAAATTTCTCGGAAGAATTGGTAATATTCAGGCAGTAACCATACTGCTGAAAGCTTTGAATGACAGAAGCTGGGACGTTCAGAATATGGCTTCTGAAGAGATAGATAAGTTGATGGTTCTCGGAATAGAACCTTTTTTAAAGGGATTAAAAGATAATAGCTGGCAGGTGAGAGTTTCTTCGGCAGATTACCTGGGTCGTATTAAAAACCTGGCTGCAGTGGAAGATTTACTTGGTGCTCTTGAAGATTCTAAAATAGAGGTTGTAAGAGCATCTGCTAAAGCTCTGGGAGAAATAAAAGATAAAAGAGCCCTTCGTCCTTTTAATAAAATACTTCAGAACTGCGATAATAAAACTAAAGAAATTATTATAACAGCTATAAGCAAAACAGGCGGAACCGGGGCATTTGAATTAATGATCGGTATGTTACGAAAAAATAAAGATTTTTCCAGAGACATATCGGAAGAAAAACTTTCTGAAATGGGTAATGATGTGCTACTTCCATTAATGTTTACTCTGGAAGAAAATAAAGATGACGTAAAATTTCAGGATACAGTAATCAGAATTTTGAATAAGACAGGTGATAAGGGCATAAAATATTTTCAGGAACAGCTTTCAAATTATGATAAAAGAATTAGAAAGCTTTCCATACAGGCTCTCGGATATATGAGAGCTACTGAAGCACTTGAGGCCATAGAAGCTTTTACTAAAGATGAAGATGAACAGATAAAAGACACTGCCCTGACTGCCATTAAAATGCTCCATAAAAAGAAAAAACGCACTCTGAAACCGAATTATATCTTCAGCGGCAGTATTATAGACAGAGTTTCTACCTTCTTCACATCTACCATTAAAATGTTTCACAATGTCAGAAAAACTCCCAGAGAAGATGAAACATTTATATGCGGTAAATGCGGTAAGATGATTTCCAGAAAGGCTTCTACCGATATGCTCGGCAAGATAGAAGTAATGAGGTTTGGTATGTGTCCTCAGTGTAACAGGATTATATGCAATAACTGTGCTATGACAGTACTTATAGGAGATGGAGAAACTTCTATAAGCTGTCCGAAATGCAGTATTGAACTCAGAGAAGTGTAGTCGTGACGCGTAAATGAAATAAAAAGCTCATGTCTGCACATGATATATGATTTCTTTATAAATTTATTTTTTCTGAACTTAATGGAAGGTTTTAGTAATTTTCTAGAGAATATTTTAAATGTGTGTCATAACAATGAGTAAGTAATACTCGCGTCACCCATGACGGTATCGATAAGTTATGAACCTGACTGTAATGCCTTTTTTAAGGTATTCATTTTTTATAGATTAAATTATCCCTACAAATTAAGGAGTTAATATATAATGAAAATAAAATCTATAGGGTATGCTCTTCCCGGTAAAAAAGTAACAAATGAGGATATTTTAAGAGATGTAGAACTAAAGAGCAGTAAATATATGTCTCAGGGAGATCTGAAGAAACTGAAACTGAAGATAGAAGATCTCTTTAAAAAATCTGGCTCTGATGTAAGATATCAGAGAGCCGAAGGAGAAACTTCGCTCCAGTTCGGTATAAAAGCAGGGAAAGAAGCACTTGAAAAGGCAAATATGTCTCCCAGGGATATAGATCTCCTTCTTTATGTAGGAGTTGGCCGCGGCTGGATTGAGCCTGCGACATGCAATGTATTTCTTGATGCTTTGAAATTAAAGAAAGCTACAGGCTTTGATATACTGGATGCATGTGCAAGCTGGATGAGAGCTCTTCAGATGGCATACCTTTATACAAAAAGCGGCACCTATAAGAATATTATGATTATGAACTGTGAATTCAATACCTATGAATATACAACTACTGAATTCAAAAATTATCAGGAAATAGATTATCTTTTCCCCGGTGTTACCATAGGAGAAGCTGCAACTGCTACAATATTTACGGCATGTCCTGAAAATGATTTTTATTTTACCTTCAAAACATGGGGAGAAAAACATAATCTCTGTAAAATTCCTCTTCCCAATCTGAAACAATATACCAACGGAGAACTTACCGAATTGGAACCTCTCAGGTTCTATTCGTACGGAGAAAAATTATTCAAGGTTGCTCTGCCGAAGATCTGCAGACATTTTCTTGAAGACGAGTATCTCAGAACATTTAACTATGATATTATATTCAGTCATGCCGCAAGTGATCCTATGACTGAAAAGGTTATAAAACTGAGTAAACTGGATATAAATAAAGCCTATAATATTCATTCAAGATGCGGCAACACCGTATCTGCTTCAGTTCCTCTTGCAATGGGACTTGCCATTGATGACGGAACTTTAAAGAAAGGCAGCAATGTCCTTATAGGTTTTGGCAGTGCCGGTTTTACCTCTGCCTGGTGTGCGTTCCAGAATAGATAATTTATGTCAAATTCTATATATGCCGGTATAGACCTGGGTTCTATAAGTCTTAATCTTGTTATAATCGATAGTAATTCCAGATTACAGGAAGGTATCTATGTAAGAACAAAGGGACAGCCTCTTCATACTCTTCTCAGGGTTTTACAGGATCTTTCTTCAACATACGAACTGCTGGATAATATATTTATTACAGGAAGCGGAAGGAATATATTAAGTGAACTTTTTTCCTGCAATGCCGTAAATGAAATAATTGCTCATGCGGAAGGTGCCTCTTATCTTAATCCTGACATAAGAACAATCATAGAAATAGGAGGTCAGGATTCTAAATTAATCCTCCTTAACAGAGATGAGAAAACCGGTAAAGTAATTATAAGCGATAACTGCATGAATGACGTGTGTGCCGCAGGCACAGGTTCTTTCCTTGATCAGCAGGCGAAAAGGCTTGGCCTTCCTGTAGACGAATTCGGTTCAATTGCTCTCAAATCAGTAAATCCCTCACCTGTAGCAGGAAGATGCAGTGTATTTGCAAAAAGCGATATGATCCATCTGCAGCAGGAAGGAGTTCCTGTGGAAGATATAGTGGCAGGACTGTGTTTTGCCCTTGCAAGAGGGTTTCTTGCCAATCTCGGTAAAGGAAGAGATCTTCCGAAACCGGTACAGTTTCAGGGTGGTGTCGCTGCGAACAGAGGAGTCAGGAAAGCTTTTGAAACACTTCTCAACCTTCCCGAAGGGGATCTCCTGATACCACAGCATTATCTCCTTATGGGAGCCTATGGTGCTTCCCTTTATGCCAGAAAAGAATCTTCTTCTAAAAAGTTTTCCCTGAAAGAATTTATTACGATTCTGGAAAAAGAAATTAAAATAAGCAGAAACCACAGAAGTTATTTGCCGGCTCTTCCTTTCAGGGAATCAGTAAATAATTATACCAATTGTTCCCCCTGTCTTTTAAAAACAACAGATGTCTTTCTCGGTATAGATGTGGGGGCTGTAAGCGCCAATCTTGTTCTCCTTGACATGTCAGGACATGTTATAGGGAAAAAATATCTTTTTACATCGGGAAAACCTGTAGAAATAGTAAAACAATGTCTCCTTGAACTGGGAAAAGAATTTGAGTCTTCCGTAAGAGTAAAAGCTGTGGGAGTCACAGGAAGCGGACGTTATTTCATAGGTCACCTGGTGGGAGCAGATACTGTTATAAATGAAATTACAGCACAGGCAAAAGGGGCTCTTCATTTTGATCCTTCTATAGATACACTTTTTGAAATAGGAGGACAGGATGCAAAATATATAAGATTTGACCATGGTGCAGTAGTAGATTTTGAAATGAACAAGGTCTGTGCCGCAGGAACAGGATCTTTTCTGGAAGAACAGGCTGCAAGGTTGAATATAGATATAAAAAACGATTTCAGCCGTCTTGCTTTCAACGGAAAAACTCCCGGAGACCTGGGCACAAGATGCACTGTTTTTATGGAAAGTGATTTAATACATCATCAGCAGTCAGGCCTTGAGAAGGAAAATCTTGTAGCAGGTCTTGCCTATGCGATTGTGAATAATTATATAGAAAAAGTGGTGGATAACAGAAAAATAGGAGAGAATATTTATTTTCAGGGTGGTGTTGCAGGTAACAGTGCCGTAGTAGCTGCTATGGAAAATATTACGGGAAAAAAGATAAATGTTCATGTCCATCATGATGTGACAGGTGCCATAGGTGCTGCCCTTGCCGCACAGGAGGTTTTTATCGATACAGAGAAAACGTCCTTTGCAGGTTTCGATATTCAGAACCGCGATATATCCATAAAATCCTTTACATGTCATCTCTGTGCAAATGTATGTCACATAAGAAAAATTTATATAAACGGCGAAGAAAAAGGCTCTTCTGGAAGCATCTGCGGCAGATTTGACCGTAAAGAACAGAAAGAATTATATGATAATACACCAGATCTCATTGAAGAAAGGAAAATTTTGTTGACAGGAGCGGAACAGGATTTACCTGAAAACGCTCATGACCCTGCGGTCACAGGAGATAATGAGTCCAATGCCACCCGTCACCCGTCACCCGTCACGCGTCACGATTACGGCATAAATTCTCCCGTCATAGGTATTCCCAGAAGTATTTTCTTTTTTGAAGATTATCCCTTCTGGAAAGTTTTTTTTACGGAACTCGGTTATAAAATAATCCTTTCAGACGAAACCTCAGGTGAACTTGTCTATAACGGATTGAAAAGGACACAGAGTGAAACATGTTTCCCTGTAAAGGTAGCTTACGGACATATAGAAAATCTCCTCAAGAAAGGAATAAAGAAGATTTTTTTCCCCAGTATTGCAGAACTGTTCAGAACAAGAGACGATCTGCCGAGAACCTACAACTGTCCTTACATACAGGGACTTCCCTATATGTTACAGGCAGCTTTTGAACATTATGGTGTCGAGTTTATTACTCCCATATTATATTTTTCCGGCACCGGCTGGAAGGAAGAGCTTTTGACACTGGGAAGGAAACTCGGTAAAAGTCAGTATAAAACGGAACATGCCATAAACATGGCAGAAAAATCGCTGAAAGAATTTCAGAATAAGCTTGTAGAAAGAGGAAAAGATTTTTTAGATAAAAAAGACGGCAGAACCGTTATATTACTGGGGAAGGCCCATCATCTCTTCGATGAGGGGCAGAATATGCATACAGGGAAAAAATTGAGAAAATCCGGTGTTACTGCCATACCTTATGATTTTCTTCCTCTTTCGGAAGTGAAGTTGGACAGAGCTTTTGAAAATGTAGTATGGAAAAACAGTCATGACCTGATGAGGGCTGCTCTGATTGCCAGAAAACATAATATCCCTGTCATAATGCTTACCAATTTCGGCTGCGGCCCAGATTCTTTTGCCATGAAGTATCTGGATGAACTCCTCAGGGGGCATCCCTTTATGGTTCTGGAGGTAGATGAACACACTGCAGATGCAGGCGTAATCACCAGGATCGAAGCCTTCCTTGATACTATTAAAGTCAATCATAAAACAGAGCCCCTGAAGTTCCGGGATTATAATATCATAATAAAGAGGGATCTTCAGATTTACAATCCTTTTATACCGGATCCTAAAATAATGAGTCTTCTTAAGGACAGAACCCTTTATTTTCACTATGTGGCTCCTGGAATGAATAAAATTATGGAGAGTGCCTTCAGTATTGCAGGTATAAAGACAAAATCCCTTCCTCCCCAGGATGACAGGACAGAAGAACTGGGAAGGAAATATGCTTCAGGTCTCGAATGTCATCCCTTTATTGTTACGACGGGAGATATTGTGAAACTTACGGAAGAACCGGATTTTAATCCTCATAAAACCGCCATTCTCCTTATGTCCTATGATGGCTGCTGTCGTTACAGTCAGTACGGGCTCTCCTATAAAATAGCTTTAAATAATCTGGGTTTTACCGATGTATTAATAGTCAATCCCCTTGTGTCAGGGCGTTACGAAGAGCTTTCCGGCATGTTCGGCCTTAATTTTACTCAGGCCATATGGAAAGGCTGGTTATGTGCGGGAGTTCTTGAGAATTATCTTCTCTCAAGGAGGCCTTACGAACTGGAAAAAGGGAAAACAGACGAAGCCTATCTCAGGGCTGTTGATATTCTCTCCGATGCCCTGAAACATTTCGCCTCTCTTAATTATATATATGATGATAAAATAATAGAAGCTTTGAAAAAAGGTATTAAACTGATAAAATCGGTTCCTGTTGACATGAGTATAAAAAGACCGAAGATAGGAGTTTTCGGAGAATTTTTTACTGTTTTAAGCACATGGGCCAATCAGGATTTATTCAGAAAGTTTGAGTCTATGGGTGTTGAAGTGTGCAGTAACGGTCTTTTTACGCTGGTCAATTTCATGTCTTTTTTCTCCGAACGGTATCATGAAGAGGAAATGAAAAATAAGGGTAACATGGCAGGTTATTATTACTATAAAATAAAGAAAAACTGGCTTTTATCATGGGCAAAAAGGATAGAAAAAGAACTGGATAAGGACACTGATTATATAAGGCTTCTTCCTACGGAAAAGATGGTTCGTAATATCAGTTCTTTTATAAATCCCGATCTGGACCCTGTATCCACGACATATCTTGCGAGAGCAATAGATCTGGCAGACAGGGGAATAGCAGGTATAAATTATCTTATAGTTCTTAACTGTATGTTAAGCAATATGACCATTCCCATATTCAAGAGAATTTTATCGAGATATAATAATCTGCCCTTTCTGGCAACTCCCTATGACGGATTTAAAGAGACCAATACTGTTACCAGGCTGGAGGCATTTGTCCATCAGGCGAAGCTTTATTATGATAAATACAGACGTGAAGGGTGAAGAGTGCAGGCCGATTTTTATTCGGAAAAATTAAATTCCCCGTGCATAAATATTTTTATATCTCAAAATGAAGTTTATAGAATCGTGCCAGAAACCCTCGTCCCCTTGTGGGCAATGTCATTAACCTTACACGCATCACGCATTACGCATCACGCATCACGATTTTATTTATCCTTTACAACGAGCACCCTCTCATCGGAATTTCCCTTTACATGTGGATTATACATCATTTCTGCACGGGCAGGCAACGCATGGTATATACCCGGTGTTTCAGCCCTCAGGGTATATACAATTTCTGCATGGCCACCCTTGAGATCATTCAAGAAAAATACGACTCTATTGTCTCTGTTTTCCCTTCTTGAATAATATCCTTTCAGCCATTTACTGTCATTTGCTTCTCCTACTATTTCACATCCTGCCGGTATATAATCTTCTATCATAATATACTGATATTCCGGCTTACCGTCTACAGTAATCTTTACTTTAAATTGTTTTCCCGATATGACATCCCAGTTAAGAGGATAGAGTATATTTACAGGCTTAAAGGATTCTTTTGAAGAAGGCATTTCCGTAACATATTCCTTCTTTACCGTAAAACCTGAATCCTGTGAAGTCAGGTTATCCGCATAGCTGTACGTTGACATATAGACGGAATAATAAAGCTCTCCTTCACCCTGTCTTATTATCTCTATTTTATTCTCTCTGTCTTTCCTGAGTTTATCCTTTGAAATTTTAAAGACTTTTCTGGTGTCATCTTCTTTCTTTTCTTCTGTAGTAATGAGGAAATTTTTTCCGACATCATCTTTTCCTGCATTGAATTCGCATAATTTCTCATTATTCATATAAACCTTTACATTATAATCAGGCGACAGTTCCCTCGATTTATAAAGATAATCGGACAGGGCATATAGAGCGGAAGCAGTATCTTTTGTAGATGTCCAGTAATATCCGCTGCTGCGGTTTTCAATAAGCCATTTTACTGTTTTATCTATTTTTTCGTTTCCCGGGGCAATGGCAATCATGGCTTTGAGAATCCATGCCGTTGTTTCTACACTATTATCAAACCATCCGTAATCAAATGTATTACTTTCCCAGTGGCAGGTGTCTTTAATGATTTTTCCTTCTGTCATCAGTTCGGAAAGAATGATTTCCGCTTTTTTCTCATCCCCTGTTTCATGGTAAGACATAGCAAGTAATGATTTTGTATAAGGATTCAATAGATGTCTTACATTAAAGATTTCGTTCATCTGCTGCATGAATTGCCTGTCTCCTGCCATAACGGCAGAAAATATAAGGTATGTTCTTGTATTTTGTTTATCACTTATTGAATAATCCAGAGAATTTATTTCAGCAGAGAAACTATCTGCTTCAATGTCTTTTCCTCTTTTTTTCAGATGTTCTATCTTTGCCTTAATTCGTTCCTTTTCGGATTTCAGTGAAGATATTTGATATAAAAGGTTGTTGTTAAGTTCATGTATGGCATCAATTCCCCGTGAAAGTGCATAATCATTGACAGTAAATCCGGTTTTTTTAGCTTCACTGAAACCATATACAACAAGTCCTGTAAGGTAGGGACTTGTTTTATCATTTTTCCACCATCCCCATCCCCCGTCATAATGTTGCATTTCATAGAGGTGATCCAGGCCTTTACCTACCATGTGAGGAAGTTTTTGTTCCAGTTCCACGTTTTTTATCCCCAGTTTTTTCATGGTTTTCCATACAACTATATCAGGTAGGAAACAGCTCATGGTCTGTTCCACACAGCCATAGGGATAGGCTGTGAGATAATCGAGTGATTTAAACATAGTTCCCGTAATTGACGGAGTGAGATTTATTTCAAGTTCCTTACCTTCATCTATGGAATCAGGGGGAACTGTGAGGATTTTTACATATCTTCCCTTTATTTTCCCTGACTCTGTCTGAATAAATTCCTGTCCGTGAGGAAGAACAGGCACTGACAGTTTAACTGCATCGGAATATGTGTCCGGATCATCTACGGATACGGCACAGGCTGTGAAAATGGCTTTCCTGTTTTCAGGCAGTTTATCTGCTTTAAATGTCCAGTCTACAAGAATAGAACCTTTTGCCGGAACATTTATTATTTTTTCATTTTCTCCCTCAAGAGTGGCACCTTCCGATTCTATAAACGTTCTTAACTTCATATCTTTCTCTATGTTATTATGTATTACTCCCGAAATATAGAGAGAATCTTTCTGTGCTATAAATCTGGGAGTTTCAAGCCTGAGAAGCAGTTTTTTACTTACCACCGATTTCGATACAGTTCCTCCCACCAGGGTATCTTTTGTTACTGCTCTGAGAGTGGCTCTCCAGGTAGTGAGATTATCGGGAAGTTTGATTTTTACATGTGCTTCTCCCCGGTCATCTGTGACAATAGTTGGAGCCCAGAAGGCAGTATCTTTAAAATCTTCTCTTACTTTAAGGTTTTGAGGCACTTTCTGTATGCCGCCGGCAGACAATTCTGCCGGTATGGAAAAACCTGTCATGACATAATTTTCTTTCTTCCCGTAGAAAAATTTTCTTATATCCTGAGTTTTGTCCGGTTTTATTGCATAGATTGCTTCATCTACAAGTCCCAGTGATACTTCCGATACAAGTGGCTTCCCCGATACATCTGTTGTTTTGATCGTAAAAACTGCTTCTTCTCCCGGAAGGTATCTCTCTTTATCTGCAGTAACCGAAACATTTATAAATTTATCTTTTGCAGGGACTGCAATGAGTTTTGTTCCTCTTACCAGATCGCCGTTAGCCATAAAGCATACTGTAATATAGACATTGGGGCCATAATGTTTCTTTATGGGAATTTCTATGGAAGAATTTTTTGTATCAAGTTTAATAACCTGATAATCTTCTATTTTATTTCTTTCCACACAGATAAGAGCATATTTCGGCTCTGAAAGGTTTGCGGCATTTATGAGTATTTTTGCCGTATCTCCGGGTGAATAGAGATTTTTATCTGTTATTATATCCAGGGCAGTATATTTACCTGTGTAACCGCTTCCCGATATCCATGAAGTATCTGAAGAGGATATAACATTTTCGTAACTGTCAGTTCCTTTTACAGTTACAACAAGCATATAGGAAGGTATTTCAGGAGGGAGTTTCACTGTGTAGATACAATGGCCTTTTTCGTCGAGTTTTATATTTTCACTTTGAAAATACTCTGTTACATAAGTTTTACTGACTTCATTCCATTTTTTCCATCCGAAATCGAGCCGTACTTCTTTACTGACAGGATTGTTGAATATATCCTGACCTTTTACCGTAACAGTTACGTCTTCTCCTGCATTATAAACCTCTTTTTCCAGAGATACTCCCAGGAAATATTCACCTCTGGTAGTCAGAAAGGATGCGGAAGATGTTACTTCCCTTCTGCTTAAATCAATAACAGATGCTTCTATAGTATACACTCTGTCAGAGTCTTTCTTTTTTACAGGAATATTTATTATCAGGCGGCCATTGCTGTCTGTTTTTGCTGTTTCCTCCATAATGACTTCATCGGGATAGGAATAATAATAAGTGCCGGAGTCATCCCTGTACCAGCTTTCTTCAGGGCTTACCGTATCGAAAGAAAACCTGTAATAAGAACTTCTTACTGTATAATAAACAGTGGCTCCTCCTACAGGGGAGCCGAAATAATAATCTGCCTGTAGTTCTACTTTTGCATTGCCCTGTCCCTGAATATAGGATTTTTTCCCCGGTGTTATAGATACTTTATATTCAGGTTTTCTGTATTCTTCTACGGTGAAATTGGCGTAATAGGATACTGTGTCATTTATTGTTGTTACTATGTTGTAATTCCCTGTAGATGCAGCATTCGGTATGTTAAATTTTCCTGAAAAAGAGCCGAAGTCATTTGTAAGAGGTTTACCCCTGTAAACACTTTTACCTGTAGTGTCGAATATTTCCAGTTTTATCCCTTTGTGGGACAGGTTTTCATAGGTTTCACCGAGATCCTTTCGCAATATGCCTTTAAAATATACTGTATGTCCCGGACGATATACGGGTCTATCCGTATATACATATGCCTGGTATCTTGTCTGAACTTCGCTGTTTTTTGAAGAATAAAGGGCATAATTACCTTTATATTCTGTAAAAACAGTCATTTCGCCTGTTAATCGTTCTTTAAAATCTGCTTTATAAATACCGTTATTATCTGTAATTCCTTCTTTAATTAGTTTATTATTCAGATAAATTTTAACAGAAGTATCTTTCTGGGGTGTATTTTCCTGTAGATTATTTGTAAAGACCAGTATTTCATGGGGAGTAAATTTTACGACAGAACCTACCTGAGATATTATGGCTTCCGATGCACTTTTATTATCTCCTGGCACACCTCTCCCTGTAGCTTTTATAAGATAAATGCCATTTTTTTTCAGAGGAAGTTCTATTGTCTTACTCCTCCATTCGTTTCCGCACGGGAAATAAAAGGTTCCTTCAAAATCAGGTTTGTTTTTCAGGATTTCAGCTTTATCATATTTATAGGTTCCGTCTTCTATTTTGAAATTTTTGACTCTGTACGCTTTCCAGTCTACATAGTCAATATTTGTCCCTGTGAAATATGCCTTTGCTCCCCTTGCATAATAATGATCCGTATAGAGAGTAAAACCGGGATGGCCATGAAAATGATGATCTTTTGATTTCTTATCTCCTACTGACAGGATGCTGTCCTGAGTATATACTATTACATTGTCTCTTGTAGAGAGAATTTTACTTTCTCTCGTATAACCTGCCCTGAGGGGAGAAGAAACTTCTTCTCCTGTCTGTGTGTCAAGAAGCAGTAATTCTCCTTCTGATGTGAGGCAATAGAGAATATTATCAGATATAATAAGACCCGATTTGAAGAACTTTCCTTTATATTCTTTTTTCCACAGGCATTGTTTCGTATCAGTATTTACTGCACATATGCCGTTATTATTCACCCCTGTTATGTAATAGAGCGTATTTTTATTATATGGTGCCTTACTGCCATAGCCTGTAAAATCTCCGAAGAATTTCGGGTTCGTATCTTTATTTTTCCATTTTTTTCCATCTTTTATGAAAGCGAGTGTCTGTTCCGGGGTGATATAGAAAAAGGTGTTATCCACATATTCAAACTTTATGAAATCGACAGAGTAAGACTCTGAAAAATCCCATTTTTTTAGAGAAAAAACCTTCATGCCCATGTTTTTTTCACTTATGAACATTACAAGGTTTTCTTTATCAAAACGGAAATAAGGGTATCCTTTTCCTGTAGCTTTACTCAGGTTATATTCCCTTTTCAGCTTACCTGTATTTAAATCCACTTCCTGAAGTTTGTATCCGTCTTTGCTTCCGTCATTAATGAGTAAAAAACATGTTTTCCCTACTATCTCCATATCCATAAGGCTGTAATTTTTTAAAGGGGCAAACCAGAGTTTTTTCTTTGTATTTCTGCTGTAACATATGACCCCTGCATTATCAATGCCGGTAAAAAAGTAATCATCATAGCCTGTGAGTATATTAAAATTATAAAAAACGTTCTTTTTAGATTCCTTATGGTAAAATTCATATTCCCATACAATGGAACCGTCTTTCAGAGAAATGAGAGCTATATGTTTGTAATTGTCTGTAAGATAGGCATAATTATTTCTTCTGATTTCTTTATAAGGGGTGAATGTGAGAGTTTTTTTCCATATTATTTGCCCTGTACTATTTGACAGACAATAGTAATTATTGTATATGGTAAAATATAATCTTTCGTCTTCTCCTGCCACCGGTGTCAGAGTAAAATCTCTGTCAAAGGTTTCATGCCACGATACGACTTTCTCTCTGTTTGCGCCTGATGCGAGACCTGATAAAAGGAGAACTGCAATGAGGCATAATAATATTTTCTTTAGCATAAAATACCCCCCTCTTTTGTATGTCGTGATGCGTAAACCGTAATGAGTAATGCGTCACGAAAGAATTTTTTGTAACGCAGGATTATTATTTTTTCTAAATTTCCACATAATTCGTTAAATATCCTCTATATTTATAAAAACTTGCTCTTTATAACAGGATAATATATAATAAACATTGATAGGAGGAATGATTTTCTTGCCAGATAAAGACAATAATTCCACCGGCATAGCAGGCAAGATTGCCATAACATTTTTCCTTTTTATTTTCCTTGCAGCAGGTCTTCTTGGAACTGTTTTTATTGGCCGTGAGATATGGAATACTATCAGAAGCTATACATGGATTAAAACAGAATTTACCTCTCTTTCATCTGAAATAAAAGAAGATGAAGAAGGATATTCTTTGATAATAAATTATAAATATGATTTCCGCGGTCAGTCCTGTACGGGACAGTATAAAAAAACTTCTGTTGCCGATTATTTTTCGGTAAAGACAGAGGCAGATAAATATAAAACCGGCTCAAAGGGCATATGTTATGTAAATCCTTCCTATCCTTCCTCTTCAATTTTAAAACATAAGAGTCTCTGTTTTTTGCCTTTTATCTTTATTCCCATTATATTTGTTCTTGTTGCCTTTTTTATAATATATGGCTTATGGAGAGGGGATAAGGGAACATCAGGCAGTGAAACTGTTCAGACTATTTCAAAAAAAGCCGGCCCTTCTTACGGTAATATTGCAGGTGCCCTGTTTTTTGGCATATTTTTCATTGCAGGAATTGTGGCGACTTATTATCTGACTTATAAACCACTGGTAAAATTCATTGATGCTCAGTCGTGGACAGAAACACCCTGCAGAGTAATATCTTCCAGAATAGTGAGCCATGAAGGCGATGAAAGCACAACGTACAGTGCAGATATTCTTTATGTATATAATGTAAAGGGCATAGAGTATAAGTCCAACAGATACAGATATTTCAGTTCTTCCGGCTCTTATAAAGGTGCCGGGAGATTAAAAGATAAATATCCTCCCGGCAGAGAGACTGTATGTTATGTAAATCCTTCACATCCGGGAGAAGCAACTCTTAAGAGGAATTTTACCACTGGCATGCTTGTTTATTTTCTCCCTGTTCTGTTTATCCTTGTTGGAGCAGGAGGGATTTACGGATTTTTAAAAAAAGATAAAGAGATTTCTGCTTTAAAATTTTCTTCAGGTGGTTCCGGCTATGAAATAAATAAGGAAGGCTTAAAAAAAATTGTAAAACTAAAACCAAAAATCTCCAGGCAAGGCAAATTTATAGGACTTCTTATCTTCGCTCTTTTATGGAACGGTATTATAAGTATTCCTTTAACGGAACTGATAGAAGGTTTTAAAAAAGTAAGTATTCTTACGTGCTTTGCTATAGGTATAATTCCCTTTGTGTTGATAGGATTATTCCTGGCCGTGTCATGTATATATTATTTACTTACTCTCTTTAACCCCGTGCCAGAACTTGTTCTCTCTTATCATCCTCTGGTTCCGGGAGAGGTAGCAGAACTTTCGTGGACTACAGGCACCGGTGCCGGTTCCGTAAAGAAATACCGTATTTACATAGAAGGCAGAGAAGAGGTGAAATATAACGATTCTGACGACCATCATACCTTTCGTACTATTAACCTGACAGAGACGGAAAATTTCTATGAAATAGAAAAAGGAAGCGTATCTTTTACCCTGCCGGAAGACACAATTCACTCCTTTGAGAGTGAACATAACAAAATATTCTGGAGTCTTCATCTGGTGGGAAAAATGAAATACTGGTTCGATATACATGAAGAATTTGAATTGATAGTCCTTCCGAAGAATATGTTTTATAACGAATAAAGTGTTCTTTACGCGTTACCCGTCACGCGTTACGCGTTACGATTAAAAGATATGAATAGTTTAAAGATAGAAACTGCTGACAATAAAACAGAATATCTTCCATGTGAAAGGGTTGGCGGAACATGCTCCTGGGCTTTTGATAAAAGTCCGAAACGAATAGAATTGAGGCTTTTCTGGTACACGTCCGGAAAAGGCACTGCAGATGTAAAAACTGTAGAAGTCTTTCCCATTAATGAGCCTCTCAGAGAAGGCAAAAGGGATTTTTCTTTCACCCTTCCTGAAGTTCCCTGGTCTTTTTCAGGGAAACTTATTTCTCTTATGTGGGCGATTGAAATGGTTTCAGAGCCTGGAGGAGAAACGGAAAGACTTGAAATAACAGTGTCTCCTTCAGGGAAGAAGATTTTGATTCATAAATCCTGACTTTTGTATAAAAAATAAATTATAATTAGTTTCATAACTTATTAGAAATTAGTTGCTTCGTAACGCGTAACGCGATGGTTATCTATAAATTTTCGTATCGTCATAATTGGGCTGTAAAATAATTTTTTGTTTTCCGGAAGTATTTAAGCTATAAATGACAGCTTCTTAAGGAGTTATTTTATAGGTTTTTTTGTTTTCACAATTGAAAATTTCTGTTATAATATAATCGGTAATTCAGTGAAAGGAGAGTATCATGGAAGAACTATTAAAACAGATATTAAGTAAGCTTGACACAATGGACTCTTCTATTAACGAATTGAAAGAAGGCCAGGTAAGACTCGAAGAGAGACAGACTAAACTCGAAGAAGGCCAGGTAAGACTCGAAGAGAGACAGACTAAACTCGAAAGTAAAATTGACAGACTTGAAGATAAAGTGGAAAAAATGGATGACGGACAAACTTATCTATTTAAAAGGCAATTTGATTATGAAGTAAAAATGAATGAAAGAGAAGACCGATTCAATAATAAAATACATAAAATGTTATCTTATATATCAAATCTGGTAACCAATACGGAAGGCTTCAAACAGGAATTGCCTGTATTGACTGCAAGGCAGATAGAGCATTCCAATCAGCTGGAAGATCATGAAGAAAGAATTGTTAAACTGGAAGCAGGTTAATAAAACTGGCAGTTTAAAGGTATAGGAATTTTCATTTTAAATGGCGTAAAATAAAGCTTTAGATGAAAATTAAGTAGATGCAGTTTATCTAAATAATTTACCATATATATTCCCCTGAAGATTGATAAAAAGCCAGTCACCGGCCAGAAGACCTCTGAAACTAAACAGCAGAAAGATACATCGCCTGTAAACGCCCTGAAGGGAGAAAGCGTTGAATTATCAAAACAGGCAAAAGAAAAATTACAATCGGAACCATATACGGAATTTCCGTCATATCTATTATATAATATTTTGTTGATTTTTCCTAATTTCCCACTCGAAATTTTTCCCCTGTGTTTCAGCTCAAGAATGACCGACTTTCTGAAATATGCCCTGATAAATCTGCAGTAACAATTATAAAAATCCTGCTAATCCTTAAATCCTGCAAATCCCGGTTCAGACAGAAAGAAGGATGTTCTTCTCTCATCGGCCATGCCAGATTTTTCTATTTTCAGAATTAAAAACTTCTGTTATAATATATTCAGGATTCCAAATTAAGGCGAGTGATAAAATGTATTCCACTTACAGATTAAATGCCAATGAATTGAATAATAATTTTCTTGATGGCTTAAAATAGTATAGCTTTAGAAACAGGGGGTATGCTTTATGGCTACAATAGAATTCGATGCAATGGAAGAAAACGGTATGATAAAAATTCCTCAGGAATATATAAATAATATTTCCGGTTCTTTTAAAGTTATCCTCATATTTAATGATGAAGAGAAAGCAGAAGATAATAATATATCTTCCAGGTTTAATTCAGTAAAGATAAAAACAAAAGGATTTAAATTTAATAGGGAAGAAGCAAATGAAAGATAGAGTTTTCTTTGATACGAATATTTTAATCTATCTTTATTCTGAAGATGAATTGGTGAAGAGAAATGTTATTTTGAAGTTAATTCCTGAATATCAAATCATTATAAGTACTCAGGTGATTAACGAATTATCTCATGTTTTCAATAGAAAATTTAATATAAGCTGGGCAGAAATTAAGAAAATTAAAGAAGAAGTAATCAGTTTGTTTAATCTTAAAATTATTGATATAAATACCATCAATGAAGCTTACAAAATTGCTGAAGTTTATGGCTATAGTTACTTTGATAGCCTTATGCTTTCTTCAGCCATAGAAAATGATTGTAAAATAATTTATTCTGAAGATTTACATCATGGCCAGGTGATTGAAAATTGTTTGTATATAAGAAACCCTTTCAAATAGATGACCTGTAATTCCGTAGAGCCCGCTCATCCCGGTTCAGACAAAAAGAAGGATTTTCTTTTCCCCGTGACGAATATATCTTTACACCCTCATTATATAAAACATTCGGATGCTCTTGCAGAAAATGAAAATTTTTTTTGGGAGAGTGTTTGACGATGAAATATAATTTTTTCAGATTACTCAAAGTCCGTCGCCATGATTTTTTCACGTCTCACCACCCTTACATCACTATTTTAAAAGAAAGGAATGAACATTATGGCAAAAAAACTTTTAATTTCCATTGTCTTAATAAGTATTATCTCTGGTATTGTCATAGCAGGCTGCGGTGACAGCGGGTCGAGTCAGATTGTGGTGCCTGCGACAGGCACTCCGACACAGATAGCCAGTCTTGTAACCATAAAGGGCCAGGCCCTTGAAGTGAACGGCACACCCATACCGAATGCATTCGTTGTATGTGTAAATCCGGGACTGTCCGCTTCTCTTTCCACTCTGGCAGATCAACTCGGAAATTATATATTCAGCAATCTTCCTCCTGGAACTTACAGGATTGAAATATGGAGAACAGAGGGAGAGCATAGTTCTTCTCCCGGAAGTCCCATAGGAGCGGTGAATATTACCGTTACAGAAGGCTCTGTTACCGTTAATGTTACAGTGGGAACCATTGACCCAACGCCGACACCGACTGCGACCAATACGCCCGGTGGGCCGACTGTAACCAATACGCC
>JBEHWP010000024.1:0-18668 GCA_040217665.1 Vulcanimicrobiota bacterium | reverse complement strand
GAGTTATAAATTATATAGACGCAAAATATTAACAGTCTGCAAAACCAGTTTGCCACGCAACAGGATCATATCTTTTCCGGAAGAGTCCGGACAGGGACAGGTTTTAGAAATGGGTATGAACTTATCTGGAGCGGTACTAAGTATTGAACACTGAATGCTTTCTCCCGTCACGCGTTACCCGTTACCAGTCATGAATATAAAAAGGAGTTAACAAAACAATGAAATTCGGTCTATATCAGGCAAAAGAAGAACTTCCTCTGTTGCCTTTATATGATTTTGAAGCACCGCCTCTGGGATTACTCTATATCGCTTCCTATCTAAAAAAATATCTTTCCTTTACAGATTTTATACTGGAAGTGGATAACATAGAAAACCTTATAGAGAAAAAACCTGATATAATAGGCATATCGTCTCTGAGTGTCTATTTTGACAGAGCCATAAGGGACGGAGAGAAAATTAAAAATAATCTGAATATTCCTGTTATAATCGGAGGGCCTCATATAACCATTCTCCCTGAAATTCTTCCTTCCGTATTCGATATAGGTGTCACAGGAGAGGGAGAGGAAACGACTCTTCAGTTAATTAAATTATTCCTTCAGGATGGAAATTTTAAAGAAGAAAATCTTCAACATATAGAAGGTATTGTCTATCATGGCAAAAAAGGAACTGTCATTACTCCTCAAAGGGATCTCATTGAAAATATGGATATGATACCTTTCCCTGAGAGAAAACTTTTTTATCCCCTTGAGCCTACACCCACTCTTCTTACCTCGAGAGGCTGTCCCTATAAATGCACTTTCTGTTCTCCTTCACGGTACTGGAGAAAATTCAGATATTTTTCTTCCGATTATGTAAAAGCAGAATTAGCTCATATGGTGGAAAATCTTGAAGGCATACCGGTAATCACTGTTGCAGACGATACGTTTATCATAAATTCCGAACGATTCGATGATATATATAATTTTATACTTGCCGGTGAGATAAATAAAAAAGTGGAATTTCATGTAAATATTAAAGCCAATGTATTTACTGAAGAGCTATGTGAAAAATTAAAAGATATAAATGTAAGCAAGGTATATTTCGGAGCAGAGTCCGGTTCTCAGAGGATTCTGGATTATTATCAGAAAGGTCAGACTGTAGAAGACAATCAGAGGGTTTTAGATCTGTGCCGGAAATATTCCATAGATGTTACCGCCTCATTTATAACAGGAGCACCGGTGGAAACCGGGGAAGATATGGACAGAACCTATGAGTTTATAGATAAAAATGCAGATAACATGTTAAACTGTGCCGTTATACCGCTCCTGCCTCTCCCCGGGACTGTTTTCTGGGATATGGCCATAAATAAAGGTCTTATATCTGAGAGGGGAGACCATATTAAATCTGACGGGAATTTTGTATATATGTGTGAACATATGACGCAGAGCAAGTTTATTTCTTATATGGAAAAATTTTCTGCCCTTGTAAGAGACAAGGTGAAAAAAAATATTACCCTTGGAGAAAGGTTACTCCTGGAATTAAGAGAAATAGAAAAATAACTTCCATAAAATACCAGTCTTTTTTATGGTATAATATTTCTTATGGAGGTGTGAGAAATGCCGAAGAGAAAAGCTACATTTAATATTGAATCTATTTTACTGGAAGAAGCAAAAGAAATAGCAAAACAAAATTATAAGTCATTGAATAGTTTTATTGAACAGGCTATAAAAAAAGCTATATATTCAGAGCAGATGCGTATGTATGATGAGGAGATGAGAGAAGCATCAGGGGATCCGTTGTTTTTACAGGATATAGAAGAGGTAAATCGTGATTTTGCAAAGCTTGATTCGGAAAGTTTGAGGTATATAAAGTAATGAGATGGGGTATTTATAAAGCTTCTCTTGATCCGGTATGTGATTCCGAACAGGCAGGTGTAAGACCTGTGATAGTTATAAGCGCTGATGAATATAATAAAAATATGCCTTTAGTAACAGTTATTCCTGTAACATCCAGAAAAGTAAACAGGAAAATTTATTCCAATGAAGTATTGCTGGCAGAAGGTCAGGGAGGATTACCTGTCGAGTCAATTGCTCTTGTCCATCAAATACGCACGATATCAAGCTCAAGACTTGATAAGAAATATGGAATTATAGAAGATAGAAATATAAAAAAGCAAATTCAATTTGCTTTAATCAAGCATCTGGATCTTATGGAAGATTTTCTTGATTATGCATAATATTCTTTTAATCGAAGCAGATGAATACAGGGAACTTGTCATACCGGGAATTGAAAAGAATACTCCCCTTGATATTGTTCACCCTTTAGGTCTTATGACTCTTGCAGCAATTCTGAGAGAAAAAGACCGGAACAGAAATATAAAGATTCTGGATACAAGGTTATTAAAAAAGGATTATTCTGCTTTACCTTCCATTATTAAAAATTTTAACCCTTTTATAACAGGCATACGTATTGTTTCGAGAGCCATGCCCTTTGTAAGAAAACTTATAAAAGAGATAAAATCCTTATGTCCGCAGACTCATATTATAGCAGGAGGCCCTCATGTAACGGCATGTAAAGAAAAAATTCTTTCAGACGAATATATAGAAGCAGCTGTTTATGGAGAGGGAGATATAACGTTCCCTCTCCTGGTAGAAAGACTGGAACATAATAGTGATTACAGTGATCTGAATGGTATTATATACAGAGATAAAGATAGTATCCGTGTAAATCCTCCGAGACCTTTCGTGGAAAATTTAGATGATATACCTTTACCTGCCTGGGATCTGATTGACAGAGACACCTATTTTGAGTTTATGTATAATCCTCATTCTCCGATTTATTTCAATGTAAGACGGGAGATTGCATCTATATTTACCTCCAGAGGTTGCCCTTTTTCCTGTAATTTTTGTCATAATATATTCGGTAAAAAAGTGCGTTTCCAGAGCCCTGAAAAAACTTTTTCCGAAATAAAAACACTCTATGAAAAATTCGGCATGAAACAGTTTCATATATGGGATGATATATTCAATATAGATAAAGAAAGGGTTCATAAAGTCTGTGATATGGTAATATCTGCCGGTCTTCCTGTCAGGTTTACCTTTCCTAACGGCCTCAGAGGTGACATTGTAGATGATAAACTTATACTTAAACTTAAAGAAGCAGGTGCTGCAGTAATTACCTATGCAGTTGAAACTGCATCTGAAAGACTTCAACGCAATACAGGTAAGAACATAGATCTTAAAAAACTTAAAGAAGTCATTCACTTTACATCATCTCTCGGCATAATAGTAAGGGTTTTTGTAATGTTTGGTTTTCCCGGAGAAACAGAAGAAGAAATGAAAGAAACTCTCAGATACATTATGGACCCTGCCATAGATACTGCAGTATTTCAGGTTCTTAACCCTTTTGAAGGTACCGCTATATACGAAGAGGTAAAGAAAGAAGGGATAGAACCTCTGGATTTTCAGGATAAATATGATTATATTTCTCCCAATTTCAGTTCTTCTTCCATGGTGTCTTCCGAAAAATTAAAAGAAATTTATTATAAGGGAGTAGCAGGATTTTTCAGTAAGGAAAGAGTAACTAGATCTTATGATAAATGGATAAAATTACTGAGGTGAGTATAAATATCTCGTAACGCGTAATGCGTAATGAGTGATGCGCAGGGATTAAACCTGTTACGCGTCACGATAATTTAATTCTAATAAGTTACTATACTTTTGCAGATTTTAAAAATTGTAAAAAAAATCTATTCAATTTTTAGGTTTTAGGTGTTGGGTTTTGGGTTAGGAAGATTAAAATCCATAACCCGGAACCCAGAACCTATTTAACTATAAAGTCAGTAAAAACAAGGAAATTATGAAAAAGTGCAAAAGTATAGTAAGTTATAAAATATACTGTAATGTAGAATTATCTGTGACAGGGAGAAACAAAAAAAATAAAAAATCGAAAATTCTGGCAGGGAATTTGCATATATATAAACTAAATATTCTTACTGCAAAAATGGCATTATAGCCATACATTGAAATTCCGAAAAGTCTGTTTCTGAAAAAAACCTGAAAGGGAGTGTTGAAATGAATCTGGAAGAAAGAAATAAACTGGCCCTTGAGAAGTTTATGGAATATAGAAGAAAAAAAGAAGAAGAAAAAAAAGAAGATGATGTTGTATTATCAGGTGAAGGAGAAAAAACACTTCAAATTTCTTCATCTTCGAAGCATAATACCGTTGATCTTGAGATGTTATATTATAGATTGTGATATCGACGGTGTTAGATGTTTTGTGTAAACACACCGGGGAATAAAGGTTTATGCAAAATGTATGACACATTCATGGGAAAATTATTTCTTAAATAAAAAGATTATTTTTTTTTCAGAAATTTCTTCTGTATGAGAAATTTCTTCCCTGTATGTATCGATGATTTTATTTATAGCATCTGTAGTTTCAGGCAGATCTCCTCTGTAATCATGAAAAGCCACCACCCCTTTTGATACTGTATTGTTCCATGCAAGTTTAAAATCATTCCATACATAAAAAGACGAATGATTTCCGTCTATAAAAGTAAAGAAAAATTTTTCGTCGCCAATGAATGCCACTTCTCTGGAATCTTTACAAATAACTGTAATATTATCAAAACCTTCAATAACTTTATAGAATATATCTTTCTGCCTTTTCCCCTGAAGAATGAAATTATAAATGTCTTTCATGGAATATCCTTCTGTATTTACTGTTATATCAGAGTCAGGGGCGAATATATCAACAGTGAATACCTTCTTCCCATATTTCCCGGCCATTTTTGCCAGCTTTACAGTACCTCCTCCCAGGAAAGAACCTATTTCCAGAATGTCTCCTTCAAGCCTGTAAAGATTATGTTTTTCTATAAATTCTATAAGAGTCTCGTAACCGACAAGATCGAAATTACACATTTTTCCTCTAAAATGTTTCACGTGAAACTTTTTATATATAGTTAATTATATTCATTGATATGAGAGTATTATTTCTTCAGCAGTATCTATTTTAAAAGTTTTCTGTTTATCACGAAGTTTTTTATTCCTTCTTTCCAGAATATAAGTTCTTCTTTATATATTATCAGAAAAAATTATTTGCTTCAATAATATTTTTGATTTGCAAGATCTATTAAATATTTAGAAGGTAAAACATATAGCCATAGAGAAATAATTTAAAAATATAATCTACAGGTTAAACATCACAGGCCATTATGTCATATATAGTTACATCTCCGGGAAGAATAATAGCTACAGAATATTCGCCATGCGGCACATATCTTGCATTTGCAGGAGGGAGAGCTGTTTTTATTTATCTCACAGACAATTATTCTCTTTATCGAATATTGATTTCTCCATGTCCTGTAAAAAAAATTCATTTCACCGGCAATAACATTATCTCTCTTAACAGAGAAAATATAATTTCTCTGTGGGATCTAACAACCGGCTCTGTAATAAGGGAAGTAAGGGAAGATTTTTCCGTAACATCTCTAATGAGCAATGAAAATATTGTTGTTTCAGGAGGAGACCATGGAGAATTATGTTTAAGAGATCTTGAAAATTTTGATATGTTACACATGGTAAAAGCTCATGAGAAAAGGATTAATTCTGTTTGTTTTAAAGATAGTTATTTAGCCACAGGGAGTTCTGACAGAAAAATAAAACTATGGAACATAAAAGATTTTAAAGAAGTGCTTACTATGGAAGGCCACAGCGATGAAGTTCTGTCTCTTGCCGTAAGGCCGGGAAATAATGAATTGCTCTCAGGAGGGGAAGACGGGCTGGTAAATATCTGGTCTGTTCCCGATGGAGCACTCATAAAAACAATAAAAAGAGAACATGGGATAACTGCCATTGATTTCGACAGAACCGGTGAAAAACTTTTTTTTGTTTCAAGCCCCAGATATTACGGCACTTTTTCCAACGATGTAATAGAAATATATAATCTTAAAGACGATACTTCTTTACAGAAAATAAAGGAACATTTCGAAGGAGTTGTTTCTCTCTCAGTAAGGCCGGATAACATGGATTTTGCTGCAGGAGGATTCAATGAAATACTTGGAATATGGCACAGAGAAGACAGATATGTTCTTTACAGAACAATAAAAAGACATTCAGGCATAATAAATCTTATGAAACATAGAGGAGAGGATATACTTACTGCCAGTTCCGACGGTACGGTAATTTTCTGGAATACTTTAACAGGTGAGTCTTTAAAGAGAATAGAAATAAAAGGTGAAACCCTTCAGACTATTGCATATTCACCGGTTTTACTTGCCATGAGCATAAAAAGCAAATTTAACTTTGATGATTTTAAAGATAAAGCTATAAGGATATGGAACAGTAATGAAGAGGTTTATAATCTTACAGGTCATAAAGATGATGTAATGGCTCTTGCCTTTAATAAAAATGCCACGCTCCTGGCTTCAGGGGGAAAAGACAGGACAGTAATGATATGGACTCTTGAGGATATAAATAATTCTTTTTCACCGGGAATACAGGAAGCATCCGTTGAAACCCTGTGTTTTAACAGTGACGGAACAATTCTTGCTTCAGGAGGAGCTGACGGAAAGATTTATTTATGGGACATAGAGAAAAAAAGTCAGATCTGCATTTTACCGGGTCATGAAGGTGCTATAACATCTATAATATTTTCTCCTGAAGGGGATAAAATAATCTCAGGAAGTTATGACAGACATGTGAATATATGGTCGAAAGAAGCTACTGTAACCATTGAAACAGAATGGTCTGTGAGAGATTTAAATATAAGCCCTGACGGAACATATCTTGCTATTACAACAAACAACGGAATTATAGAGATATGGGATCTGAAAGAATTGAAATTACTTAAAAAAATCAGTTTCCCTGAATATTACCAGTGCATGTTTTCTGTAAATTTTAAAGAAGAATATATGGAAATTGCAAATTATTGTAATGAAATTATAGAGGTAACCCGTTACGATATAAACTGTAACTATGATGCAGTTATTTCCTGACAGATGCCTTTAATTACTTTACAGGCAATGTAAAATAAAATTTACTTCCGGAAGGAGAATTTTCTTCAACCCAGATCCTTCCTCCATGAGCTTCAACTGCCATTTTACAGAAAGAAAGACCTATCCCCGTTGAGGTGCTGATCTGTGATTCTTCAGTATTCAGACTGAAAAATTTTTCAAATATTTTTTCCCTGTACTCCGGAGGAACACCTTCCCCTTCATCAATAATACAAAATATGAAGTATTTTTCATCATTAATGACTTCTATCTTAATTTTACCCGATGATTTAGAATTTTTAATTCCATTATCAAGAATGTTCATTAAAACCCTGGACAGGAGATGTTTATCTGCTTTTAGAAGAGGAAATTCATCAGGAAGAGACGTTGTAATTTCAAGATTTTTGTTCTGAATTTTTATTCCCATTTTGTCCTGAAGTTCTGTCAGAATTTCTTTTATATCTATCAGGGAATAATTTATTTTAATGTTTTTTTCTTCCATTCTGGCTATTTCAAGCATGTTCATAGTCATTTTCGAAATATCGTGAGAACTTAAAAAGATATTTTTAAACATTCGCTGAAATTTTTCATCCTGAATACCGCTATTTTTGAGTAAATATTCGGAATAGGCCATTATTTCCTGAAGGTGATTCTTCAGGTCATGAACAATCATGTACGTTAATTGTTCTTTTTTCATTTCCAGTTCTTTTAATTTAACATTTTTTTCTTCCAGCATTTTCAGATTTTCTTCCAGTTTTTCGTAGAGTGTTGCATTTTTAATTGCAATAACGATATGATCACATACGGCATCTAACAGTGATTTTTCTTCTGTTGAATATTTTTCTTCTTTTCTCTTACCCAGAACTATTATACCGGTAACTTCTTCTTTATGCTTTAAGGGCACTGTAACCATAGAGGCAAGATTTTCCCTTGCAACCAGCGTTTCCGTCATATCAGAATTATTATGGTCCTGTTTTAATCTACCTTCTACTGTTTTCCCCATCATGAGGGCTTTCCCTCTGCTTCCTCTGTCTGCTCTGACAGGGTTTCTCTTCAGGTAATTCACCAGCATAGTCGAGATGCCCCGGGAAGCAACAGGAAGTAATTCGCCGGCATCATTTAAAAACATTATAAGCCCTGAATCTGACTTTGTAGCATCCATAACCCTCTTAAGGGTATTATTTAAAATAATATCCAGTTGTAATGTTCTGTTTATTTCTGCCGCAATTTTAGAAACAAGATATAAATTTTTCGATACAAACCCGTCAGGTCTTAAAAAGTATTCTTCTTCCTTCAATGGCCTCTCGATAAGAACAATAAGTGAATTATTATCAAAGGGTTCTCTGCTTTTTCTGTACCGCAGAAGAAATTTCTCGGAATATTTATTATATATGTAACCTTCCGATTTTTCCATATTAGAAGGTATTTCACAATATGAATTCCTGGAATTAAGCTTCTTTAAAAAAGAAATAAAATCTATTTGTTTTAGTTCTATTTCCGGTAATTCCGAAAATTCTAAAAATCCCTCATTTACACTGATAATCTGTCCTGTTTTTTCATCTATTACAGCTACTGCCATATCCGATTTATCATAAAGATATTTCTGTGTGGAGAGCAATATTTTTAATTCATTAAATTTTAATCCGTACATATCTTTGAGAGAGGAAATTAATAAATCTGTTTCAGATTTTTCTTCTGAAGATGAAATTTCTTTTTCTCTATTTTCATTATCTGTCAGTATTTCAGAGCATGAAATTACGGCCTCTTTTTCATCTTCTGTCTGTAAAAATTGTGAAATATTAAAACGGCAATATGAACAGAATTTTGTACTTCGTTTTACTTGCTTCTGACACCTGGGACAGGTGATCAATAAATCTTTATTCTGAATAAGTTGTTTAATTTTTTTACCGCAGCATTTGCAAAAATTTGAAGTATTTTCATTTTCAGTATTACAGATGGAGCATAAGACTTTTTTTTCTTTTGATGGCATAGAGTTAATCCTTTATGTAAATATTCAGCATTTAGCTATCAACTGGAGATTACAAAGAATGTTTCTGTTAAATTTGATTAATCTAACACGATATTTTATTCACATGTATTTTATGTTATAATAATTATTATTATCTGTTAACCTTTTCACAAAAGCTGAAATAATATTTATGTAAATGATTATAACATTTTCAGGTAATATTTTGCAAGAAACCCGTATGTTTTTAATTCGACTTTGTCACATTTAACAAAAAAGCAATTAGCTGGTAGCAGTTAGCTATTAATTTGAATGTATAGGAATTTTCATTCCGGTTAAAGTATTATATGGTTGAGAGTTGAGAGTTGAGAGTTTATGGTTGATTCAACTCTCAACCTTCAACCCTCAACTTTAAACAATTCGCCCGCAGGGCGTTAAGTTTAATGTCAAAAAGAGATTAAACAAATGTTTACCTGTCCCGAATGTAAAGCTAAAAATGAAAAAGATGCCAGTTTTTGCTGTGAATGCGGTTTCATGTTAGTTAAAAGTTCCACATACGAAAAGGACACTGTGGAAAAATGTCCTGAATGTAATACAGATAATGAAAAGGATGCTAAATTTTGCTGTAAATGCGGTCTTATTTTAATTATTGAAGATTCCCCGTCAGAACTTCAACCCCTTTCTCCGGGGACTATTTTATCGGGCAGATATAAAATAATAAGGGAAGTTAAAAGAGGCGGTATGGGGTGTATTTATGAAGCAAAACATATAAGCCTTGAGAAAACATATGCAGTCAAAGAACTTTTGAATATATCTATGGACAGCCGGAACAGACTGGAAGCCATAAAGCGTTTTGAACAGGAAGGTAAAATACTATCGGAATTAAACCATCCGAATTTGCCGTCTGTAAGTGATTTTTTCTTCCTTAACGGCAGATACTACCTGGTAATGGACTTTATAAAAGGGAAAGATCTGAACTGTTTATTGAAAGACGATTATCCTGATGGCATCCCGGAAGAAGATGTAATGGAGTGGGCCCTGCAGATCTGTGAAATACTTGAATATCTCCACAGTAGAAATCCTCCTGTCATATACAGAGACATAAAACCGGCAAATATAATGATAAGGGACAGTGACAGCAAAGCTGTCCTGGTAGACTTCGGAATTGCAAGAAAACTTTTTGAAGAGGATCTGTCTCAGACAAAGACTGCCATAGGAACAGTCGGATATTCATCTCCCGAACAATATGAAGGGAAACCTGTTCCGCAGAGTGATTTATATTCTCTCGGCGCTACTATGTACCAGCTTATTACAGGAAAAAAATCTGTACCCTTTACTTTTCCTTCTCTTATAGATAAAAAACCGGATATTTCGGAAAAAACAAATGCTGTAGTAATGACTGCTCTCAGATACAATTTAAGTGAACGTTTTCAGAGTGCAACTGAAATGAAAAAAGCAATATCAGGTATGGTCGAAATAAAAACCCCGGAAACAGATATTAAAGACAAAATCGATCTTATGATTCTTCAGCTTGAATCTCCGGAAAAACAGGTGAAAAAATATTTTATAGAAACTCTGAGAGAAACAAAAAATACAAGAATAATCTCTCCTATGCTTAAATTATTAAAAACGGACTCTGACCCTGAAATCAGAACAGAGGCGTTAAAGACTCTTATACAGTTTAAAGGAGAAGAAAAAATAGAACATGCCCTTAAAGCGTTATTACTGGAAGATAAAAGTGCTCCCGTAAGGGTAAAATCCGTTCAGTTTATGCCGGAATATAACGAAAAAGCTTTTATAGAACCTTTAATTAAATCCCTTGATGATAGTGCAGAAGAAGTAAGAGTGGCGGCTATAAGTTCTCTGGCGAAATTAAAAGCCGAAAAAGCACTGGACCGTCTGTGGAAAATCTTCAGGGAAGAAAAAGGGTTAATAAGGGAAGATGCCCGTCATGCTATTGAAAAAATTTCCCCGGAAACTATAAAAAACCTGGAAAGAGAGAATTTAAAGAAGAGAGAAACATTGCAGAATAAAAAGAATCTTATAGCTGTAATATCAATAGGTTTTTTATTCATAATAAGTCTTCTTATATTGAAATACCTTTTCCTTCGGATTAATGAACAAAAAATAAACACCTTTCTTTCTTCAGGTTTTAATCACCTGGATAATAATAGAAATGAAGAGGCGAGAGAAGAATTTGACCATGCCAGAATACTCCTTGAAAAATCACCGTCTTTAAAGAAAAAAGGAGAACTCTTTTACGGAATAGGTCTGACCTATTATCGGGAAAATAGAGCAAAAGCTATAGAAAATTTTGAAAAGGCTATCGCCTTCGATAAAGATTTACATGAACCTTATCTTTATCTGGGCAATACATATTTAAGGGAAAAAAACTATACAAAAGCTTTAGAATATCTGGAAAAAGCAAAAGAACTTATGCCTGATGAAGAAAATGTTTATCTCGCTCTTAAAGATATATATTACAGTACAGATGAAAAGGAAAAAGCAGATGCAATAATGCAGGAATACTATACAAAATTTCCGGGAAACCATGATAGGAATATAAATACAGAGTGGTTAAACAATAAAGGTATTGACAGCCTGAATGAAAAAAAATATATGGAAGCCGTAGGTTATTTTACTCAGTCATTACAAATAGACAGTGAAAATCCGGATACCAGTTACTATCTTGGTATAGCTTACCTGAAAATCGATAAAAATCAGGCAGAATATTACCTTAAAAAAACCCTTGATTATTCTCCCGGTTATATAGAAGCACTTATCAGTCTGGCACAATTAAAATATGACCTGAAAAACTATAATGAAACAATTGCATTGTGCAAAAAAGGGATTGAGATAAATCCCAAAACAGGAAGATTTTATGTCCTTATGGGAATATCATGTTACAATGTCGGACAAAAAAAAGAAGCCCTTGCAGCACTTAATAAATATATGGAACTGGAACCGGATGGAAAATATACAAATATTGCAACCGGTATAATAGAAGAAATTAATTCCCCATAATCGTGACGGGTAACGGGTAACGCGTAACGTGTGGTTTCCATCCACTTTTCACTATTTACTTTTTGTATGATTTCCATTATAAGTAAACTTGCCTGTCGTAAAATATACAATCAATACTATTTGTGTTTAACAGGATTTTAGTGTATAATTAAAGAGTAAAGGAATTTTCATTTTTAATGGCATAAAATCTAGTTGTGTAGTTATTAATATTCAAAGGTTAAGGGTGTTGGGTGTTAGGTGTTGGGTAATTAACCCAAAACCCATAACCCAAAACCTAATAATAATTTATCAGAATTTAATTAGAGTGAAAAGTGAAAAAAATAGGTCACTACTCACTATTCACTACTCACTATTCACTACTCACTATTCACTCTTTAAGGAATATGTTATGAAAAACTACTGTTTTTCCCGAACCGGAATGACTCTACTGGAAGCCATGATTTCAGCGGCCATATTTTCTATGGTCGGGACTATGTTATTTGTAATATTCTCTTTTTCTACAAAAGCTTGGCTTAAAATTAGCGATACGATAGCTTTAAGAGACAGTGGCAATTTGATTTTAAGCAGACTGGAGAATGAACTGTCTGCCAGTACTATCAATAGCGTAGAAGTGATTGTTTATCCGGAAAAAACTGTTAACGGTGCAATCTCTTTTTTATCTGCTACTGACGGTTCTTACAGGACTGCACCTGATAGTTCCGGCCGAATGAAATGGAAGAAATTTATTATATTTTATCTGGAAGGTGATGCAAAATTCAGTCGCGACGGATATTATCAGCTCCTGAGTAAAGACGTTTTTCTTGGAGATTATGCCTCGTCTTCTGATGAACATCTCCTGAAAGACCTTCCTTTTCCCCCTTTAGAGGGTAAGGGTACAACCTGTCCTGCAATCTCTTATATAAAGAATTCTATTGCTGTCAAAGATTCAGAACTTTATATTACCAGACCGAGATCTATTGCAAGATATATAACATACCTGGATTTTAAAGTAAACAGTGAGAGGAAAAAAGTAGAATTATTTTTTAACCTGGGTAAACCTTCAAATAACAGGAATGAAATAGCTATGGAACAGATGAAAATAAAAAGTACCATAACTCTCAGAAATTAAAAAAGAGGAGGATTTTTTTATGAAAAATTTATTAAATAAAAAAAATGGTATTGCTTTAATAAGTGTTTTACTGCTTATACCGGTTTTACTCATTTTATTGACATCAATGGTCTTTTTAACTTCTGAAATCCTCCGCAGAACCAGGGTGGATTTGAATAAAAATATGATTAATCCCCTTTCAGATTCTGCTCTTACAGAAGCTATCATTTTACTGGAAGATAATATTGAATGGGGTAAAAATAAAGAAAAACTATTTATGCAGTGTAAAGAGCAGGATTTAAAGATTACTGGATTTAATACTGAACATCTCCCTGAGCCAAACTCTCAGTTCGTTTTTGAAAATCAGGGCGCTTTTTACGTAAGTTTCGATCCGAACGATCAGGTATGGGGGGATAAAAAATATTATTCCGTTAACAATCTCGGAGGTTCTTCTTCTGTTCCGGGATACAGACAGGATATGGAAGTACCGCCCAATTCGGCTCTTATCGTAATTACGGTAGCCAGTGATGATGAAGTCAGGCATGTAGAAGTTATAGTTACTGCAATACCGGACGGTATTCTACAGACCGGTTCCAGGGGGGCTATTAGTATTACAACAAACAAATTAGCCATTGGAACCAGAGGGGCACCATTCAATCTTCATTCAAATGCCGACGACGTTTCTGTAAAACTTATTAATCTGTCTGATAAAAAAAATTTAATATGTAATATTAAAAATGATTGTAATATTACTGCCAGCGGTCAGATATCGTCTCCTGTAAATGATCCGAATCATTTCAAAAGCAACAGTGGTAAGAAGGATATTCCCCTGCTTGATATTTCAGAACTGGTTGCGAATAAGAGTTTTGAGCCGGAAGAAATACCTTCCGGTACTTATATAAGAGATAGAAATCTACTGAATTATTACAAAGATGGTAACGGCCCTCCTGATACTCCGGATCGGGTAATTTATAAAGGTGATGAAATTGTAGCAGGGTTAAAGTTCAAAGGGGAAACTATATTAATGGATAGAGCCTTGAAGGTAGCCTATGACAGAAACCATCTCCCGGGGAAGACTGGTAATATCGCTTTTCGTGGAATACAGCTTAAAACTAATAATTCAACTCTCTATGCTCCCGGTAACGGAGAGAGAGATTTCACACAGGATGGCAGCCCCTATCATTATGGTAATGTAATATTAAAAAACTCAGATGGTGATGCAATAACAGGTAAAGGTAATATTTATGCAGAAGGGACTATTGAACTGGAAGGAAAAAAAAAGACAGATATGGCAGCTTTAACATTTACTCGGAATTCCGATAGACTCTCCCTTTACTCCAGTGGGGACATCCATATAAATGTGAGTAATGGAGATGCCATTTTTGAAGGGCTTATTTATACTATGGGAGATTTTTATTGTACTGTTATGAAAAACAAAAAAATTAAACTGACAGGTGCAATACTGGTAGCAGGAAAAGATCCCTCCAGGGATTCGGAAGGAGCTTCTGTTGATCCGGGTATTATGTCTCTGGAAGGTGATGAGGTAACGTTCCAGTTTGATGAAACATTCCTCAGTCCATTACCGTTGGCCAACAGTGGGGGTAAGTATGGATTTAAGGTCATATACTGGTATAAATCGATATAGGTTTTTTGCCGGCGGGATGAGTTTTGGTGAAATAATTTTTGCCCTGGGAATTATTTCCATAATTCTTGTAAGTTTAATAGCTACATTTTTTACTGGCTTTGCAGCCCTGCAGAAATGTATTGCCTGTCAGGAAGCTACAGTTATAGCAAAAAGGACTATTGAAGAATATAAATCCATGGAATATGTCTCTGTTCCAATCTATAATCCTCCTGTTATAACAACGGAGAAAAATTTAAATGTGGAAATCAGCATAAATGAAGGTCTTTATGTTTCTACAGATTTGAAATATAAAAAAGTAACTGTTTCCGTATATAATTCAATATCTAAAAAATCCGCTAAAAATGTTTCTGTAACTATGTCAGTGTATTTATACCCCTGTAGCTGGTGAAATTTGCTGGTGGTTTTTTACTTTTCCCTTTTCACTCTGATTAACTTCTAATAATTTATGAAATCCATTATAATCTCACATTACAGGAAGGATTCTTTTTATAAATTGTAGAATATTAGGTACCAATTGTGAAAATAATTTTTAGGAGAGGGATGATCTTCTTGTTAAAACGATCTATCAATGTCTTTATTTTAGCAGTCATAATTATCAGTACTTTTACTATGGCACAATCGGGAGACTGGGTTGTGTATGTGAATAACAAGCCTTTTACAGGCAGTGTAAATGTTTCTAAAGATGTTGTAATGGTAAGTATCCAGGAACTTGCTCAGATGCTTGATTTCGGATTTTCATACAATGAGCTTACAAAGTGTCTGAAAATCAATGATACTGTTTACGGGGGAACAAAATCTTATAATAATGGCAGACTTTATGTTTCTCTTGCCGATGTAGCAGGCATGCTTGGAGCAAGATATAGTTTTGACCCCCGGGCCGGCAACGCATCTATTCAAACCTTCAATGTCAAAATGGTACCTGTAGCGACAGCGGCTCCTGTATCTGCCACTCCGACTCCTGTTGCTTCAAAAGGTGATGAAGTAAAGGTTCAGGGACTCAGAGAACTGACAGAAACTGAACTTGTAGGGAAAGAACAGTTTGGCGTTTCTACTGTAGGTTTAACCGGTTCTGTTCAAAATACTGCAAAAGTTACTGCCAATAATGTTGTTGTAACAGTTTTTGTAAAGGACGGAACAGGTAAATTACAGGAAACTCTCACAAAAGATATGGGTTCTCTTAAATCAGGGGAAACAAAGAATTTTGAACTGTTCTTCAGAGATGGCTCTATATTTTATGATACTAACAATCCTGCAATTATCTACAGAGGAATTAACTGGGTCTATGATAATAAAGTAGATTTTAAGCTTGAACAACCTTCACCGACTCCGGAGACTGAACCTGAACAGGAACCTGCCGGTAAGTAATCGTAACGCGTAACGCGTTACGCGTTACGCGTCACGAATTTGCCGGTTAATTCAATTTAACCACAGGCTGATTTTTTATAAGTGTCTCGCTTTAATTCAATTTTACTACAGGTTGATCTCTATAAAGAATTTTGTTTATCTTTAAATCTACCACTGTAATTCTGAGGAGACGATTCTCATCAATACTGAAGGATACGGAAATTCTCTTTTCTCCACCTCTGGCAGGAGGTTCTAATTTTATAAAGGTTGGATTCTTCTCATTTACAAGCACTTTATCTTCATCACCGCTGACATTTGTACTTATTATTTCGTATCTGTCCAGATCGGAATTATAGATCATCTCATTTTTCATTTTTTGAGAATTATGTCCTCTTGCTTCAAAGATCATAAGTTCTACTTCTTTCTGCCCCGGTACTGCTGCATCTATTTTAAATTTTGCCACATCGGAAACAGGGTATTTTGTTCCTCTCGGTATAAAAGGCTCATATCCGTATCTGCCGCTGTAACGGTCATCGGACCATATCCAGTGTTTCAGACAGTAATCATGTTTTATATAATCATCAAGTACTTTCCCTGCACCGTAACGGCATGCACCTTTTACGACAGCATCAAAAGGTCTGTAAGATTTTATTTTATCAGGGAATTTTTCGTTAAGTAATTTTTTTACAGATGGTATTAGGCTTGAACCTCCAATCATTAAAACATGCTTTATGTCTCTTCTTCTTATACCTCTGAGAGCTGCTTCTTCCAGAGAGTCATCCAGAATTTCCTGAATGATATTGAATAAATTATTTTTTGTCAGAATTTCTTCGAATTGTTCTCTTGTATAATCTGCAGAAATCATGGCGCCGTTCACATCGTCAAATACTGACAGAGATGCTTCTTTATTAAAAGAAAGGTCTATTTTTATTTCTTCTACACTCTGTCTGAGGTGATTGATTATATGCTGTACATCTCCTGTGGACATGCCATTCTGCTCCAGTAGATCCTCCAGTATCCATGTATCTATATCTATTCCTCCTATGCCTGCGCCACCTTTCCCTACTACTACCGATTTTCTGTCACCATGTCCCGAAAGTTCAATCTTTACAACTGATACATCGAGAGTTCCTCCGCCGAAATCAAAAACCATAATTATGTCTCCATCTTCTACACCTGCATCATATCCGAAAGCACAGGCAGAAGGTTCATCTATTACCCTGTAATAATCTATATCGAATTTAACGCATATTTCGCCTATCCACTCCTGATAATGTTGAAAAGCATCTACAGGTAAAGTAAAAATTATCTCCTGAATTTCATCTCCTGCTATTTTACTTGCCCGTGAAATTATTTCTGATAAAAAATGTTCTCCACTATCATAGAAAGAAATTTTTTTCCCTCCTATATCCCGTGGCAGAGGTTTTCTTTTCATAATATATCTCTTAATATCCCTGAATGTGGCGTGAGAAAATTCTTTGCCTCTATCAAAAACTTCCTGGCCGGCAAGTAAAGTATTTCCGTCGAAATTTATTATTGACGGTATACAGTATATCTCAGAAGCATTATGGTCTGACGGATTTTTATATTTTCTTGCCATGCCCTCTATTTTCATTAATTCTTCTTTACCAAGTGTTTCATTCCATAGAGCAATTGTTGTATTTGAAGTACCGAAATCAATTGCTATCTTTTTACCCATTATAGATCCCTTTCTTTATAAGGTAATATCACTTCAGTGATAGTAATTTTAGTGTCTAACTGCCTCATTTGTCAAGTTATTTCATAAGGAATCCGAAAATATAACAGAAATAGAAGGGTTATTAGAAGAAATGTAGTATGTAGTAAATAGATATTTATATGAGAAGCGTGAAGGGTGAAGAGTGAAAAAAAGAGGACACTATTTACTTTTCACTATAATGAGCCCCGCGTCACGCGTCACGCGTCACGCATCACGGTTATACTATGATTTCTAAATTTTTACTCCACCAGATGGATTATATTTATTTTCTCTATGGTCTGTCCCTTATTTTTCTTTCAGTTGTATGTTATACATTGAAGAGGGAAAAAAAGTCTGATCTGCCATGGTTATGGCTCGGACTTTTCGGCCTTACTCATGGATTGAGTAAATGGCTGGAATTCTTAACAATAATTACCGGGCCCATAATTGTAATTGAAGTTATAAAACTCTGTCTTTTAATCTCTTCTTATTTATTTCTTTTAAATTTCGGAAGAGTAGCCATTACTTCTTTAAAAATCTGGATATTTTTACCTCTTCTGTGTCTGTCTTTCACCGGTATATTTATTAATGAACCGGAGGGGTTTGCGATTTTTCCGAGATATTTTCTCGGTATACCGGGCGGAATACTGACTTTAATAACATTATTCCGGAGGAGTAAAAAAGAGAAGAATATTTATTTATTTATTATGTCGGTGGCAATGCTGTTTTATATCTTTACAATAATAACAGGTGTGCCGGAAGGTATTTATTTGCCTTCTTCCCTGGTGAATTCTCATACATTCCTTTTAATAACCGGTATACCATTACAGTTGTTTCAGTCTCTTCTTTCCATTGTAATGATTATAAGTTTATGGCTTTACTCCCAGATATTAAGATGCAGAGAAACTGTAT
>JBEHWP010000023.1:0-18722 GCA_040217665.1 Vulcanimicrobiota bacterium | reverse complement strand
TTTTACTCCCAGAGTTCCCAGTGCATCTGCTGCCTGTCGTCTTACTTCGACATTCTCATCGCCCAGAGCTTCTATTAATGGCTGAACTACTCTATTATCCTGGGTATTCCCGAGTAGTTTTGTCGCTCTCTGCCTGTTTTTAGGATCATTATCACGCATCATAACAATAATTTTTTCTAATTCATCACTCATATAGACAAGCCTTTCTAAATATGTTATATAATTTAAATAATTTTAATACATTTCTTTGTCTTTCCAAAATATTATTCAAATAACTTCGGCGGTTTCTGTTTTTTATCTTTCCACTGAAGAAACGCCATTTTTTCACTGCCTCTTGCAAAGGGAACAGACGTTATTTTTATAGTTGTTTCCATCATTTTCTTTATTCTTTCTGCTTTCCCTTCCATACAGAGATAAAGATATATAGTTCTTATTATTTCTTCTTCCTCCTGCGAAAGAGGTGCAGGAGATAACCTTTTATATTTTTCAATTAACCCTCCCTCTAAAATATTTTTCTTTATTTTATCCTTATCAGGACTTGAAACTATTTTATCAATAAGTGCCTTCATTTCAGGATTTGAGAAGTTGTTTAATATCATCTGTTCTATTTTTTCTTCATCTCTATCCTTTTTTTCCATTGTTAACCTCTAGTTAAGTTCTTCCAGTGTTAATTCAGATTTAGTAAGACTTTCCTCCTGCTGGGAAGAAATTTCCGACAGGAATGCCTTTTTGTTGTTTGCTATCATTAATGCGTCTTCCAGATCTATAATTCCCTGATTTAATAACCTTATAAGTGATTGTTCCATTGTACACATACCTTCATGAGAACCTAACTGTATGGTGCTGTAAATTAAATGAAGTTTATCTTCTCTTATTAAATTTTTTACGGCAGGTGTTCCTAACATCATTTCACAGCAAACGATTCTTCCTTTTTTATCCCTTCTCGGTATGAGAGATTGACATATTACCCCCTGAATGACATCGGCAAACTGATTTTTTACGTTTGCTCTCTGATCTGCCGGGAAAAGGGTTATGAGACGGTTAATGGTTTCATAGGTATTACGGGTATGAAGAGTTGATAGAATAAGTGCACCCATCTGACCTGCTTTAAGAGCCATTTCGGCAGTTTCTACATCTCTTATTTCTCCTATCATTACAATATCGGGATCTTCTCTCAGGGCACTTCTTAAAGCTGTAGCGAAATCGGGTGTATGCATACCGACTTCTCTCTGATTTATAAGGCACTTCTTGGGTTTATATACAAATTCTATTGGATCTTCTATTGTTATTATATGTTTGTAATATTCCTTGTTTACCAGTTCCAGCATGGTGGCAAGGGTTGTTGATTTACCTGAACCGGTTTTCCCTGTAACCAGTATAAGACCGTTTCTTAATCTTGCCAGATCATTTACTATGGTTGGTAAAAACAGGTCTTCTACAGTTCTTATCTCACTCGGCAGAACTCTCATAGCAATAGATTCACCGTTTAACTGTTTGAATATATTGACACGAAATCTTGCCAGATCGGGTACTTCAAGGGTAAAATCCAGATCTACCGGAGTTTCACTGTAAAACATACTTTTTTGATAGTTAGTTGTTATAAGTGATATGATTTCATGAACATCTTCAGGAAGCAATGCGGCATAATCAAGATGATGAAGTTTTCCGTTCAATCTTATTATAGGCGATGAACCTGCCGATAGGTGTAAATCAGAAGCCCCCATTTCTATGGCTTTCCTGAATAGTTCCATTTCTTTTAGGGCATTTAATTCTTTATCTCTTTTCATAAAAGGTTAGTTTTTCGGTTTCTACCGATTCCCTCCTTAAAAATTTAGTTAGTCCTGAGCATGAATTTATATAAAATCTATTTTCAAAATAAATAATATATCTAATTATATTTAAGCTGTTAAATTCAGTCAAGCAATTTCTTAATAATCATCTTTTTATATTATACATTACTTTTACAGATTTTAAAAACTGTAGAAAAATAATCTATTCAATTTTTAGGCGTCACGTGTCGTGTGTTGTGTTAGGAAGATTAAAACTCAAAAACTATTTAACTATAAATCAAGTAAAAACAAGGAAATTATGAAAAAGTGTAAAATTATAGTTGAAAAATTACTTCAGAAAAAATTATATGTGTCGATATTTATTAGATAACAGAAAATTAGTTTTTATAGATTTAATTCGACGGTGTCTGTTAATACAGATGTTTTGAATATATGTTTACAAAAAAGCATTATTTCATAATAATTACAGTATCTCTTGCCGTATTTATAACAAATCTGGATTTGAGCATAGTTAATATTGCCCTTCCGAATCTTGCTAAAGAATTCAGTGTTGATACAGGTATTGTTTCCAGAATACTTCTTTCCTATTTACTGGCCTACTGCGGATTACTTCTTCCTTTTGGAAGCCTGAGTGATATTAAAGGAACAAACAGGATTTTTAAAGCAGGCTTTATTATTTTTACCATCTCTTCATTACTCTGCAGCATATCTACAAATATTACAATGCTTATAATATTTCGCTTCATTCAGGGCATAGGAGGTTCCATGCTTCTTTCCACTTTCGGTGCCATAATAATACAATATATACCTTCAGAAAAAATGGGAAGAGTTTTCGGACTCATGTCTATATTCGGAGGAAGCAGTATTGCCATAGGTGCACCTTTAGGAGGATTTATTGTAAGATATCTTTCCTGGAGATGGCTTTTTCTGATTAATATACCCATTGGTATTATTGCTCTTATATTTGCCTGTATCTATCTGGAAGATAAACATAAATCAGAGGAAATGAAAAAAATTTCCTTTGACCTTACAGGTTCTGTGTTTAATTTTCTCTGTCTTGTTACCTTTGTATATGGTGTAAATCAGGCTGCCGATTTTGGATGGAATTCTCCTGTAATAATAACTTCTCTTCTTCTATCTATTATTTTTCTGGTGATTTTTATAATTATAGAAAAAAGAAAGAAAGAACCATTGCTGGATATGGGGCTTTTAAAAAATATATGTTTTTCCTGCGGACTTCTGGCCAATCTTATTGCCTGTATAATTCTGGATGGTTCAAATTTTATTTTTCCCTTTTATTTTGAACTTTCAATGGGATATACTTCAGACAAGACAGGGCTTCTTCTGATGCTTTTTCCCATACTTATAAGTTTTATAGGACCGGTATCAGGGTTTTTATGTGATAGGATTGATCCCAGGATTATGTGCTGTACCGGCATGGTTTTACTTTCCGCCGCATCTTTAATGATTTTATCATTCAGTCATACCACTGTTCTTTCTTTTATAATTATTACCTTTATAATCTTCGGATCAGGTTTTGCCTTCTTTTTTACTGCAAGTCCGACTATCGTCTTAAGTCATGCCCCTGAGAACAGGGAAGGTATGGTGAATGCTATAAATTCTTTTGATATTTATCTTGGTTCCACTATTGGCATATGTATGTTTGAAACAATTTTTTCTCTTACTTTTCCGTCTGTCGCAGAAGGAAGTAATTTTATTTCTTCCATATCTCCGGGAGATATTGTTAAAGGATTGCACAATGTATATATTTTTGTATTTATTATTTCCGTTACAGGTTTTATAGCTTCTATTATTGCAAAGAGGAAACCATTTCCTTCACAGAAAAGATATCCCACTGCAAAGATAGGGGCTTAGGGAGAACAGGTAAATTTATATGAAAAATGATGAAGTCTTATGCTTCACTGTCTGTTAATTTTCATATCTGGTTGTGACCGCTCCGGTCATGGCTGTTAGTAGATGAAATCTTATTTGTCGTAACTCGTAACGCGTGACGTGAGGAAACAATTATTACATGTTGATGTTCAGAGCAGTAGTTATCTTTTTGATAAACAGGAGGATTCCGGAAAAAATGGATTGGAGAGGTCTTACTCCCTTTACACGCCACGCATCACTCGTTAAGATAGCAGTTATGTATTATTTATGCTCACCATAGTAATTATTTTCAAAATTATTTTCAAGGAAGGTGTTATATGATGAATAATTATCTTTCTCTTACCTATCCTCAAAAAGGCATATGGTATATGGAAAAACTTCATACCGGTACAACTATGTGGAATCTTCCCTATAGTGTTAAATTCAGGGAAGAACTTGATTATATATTACTGGAACGTGCAATAAACATTACCATAGAAAAAAATGATGCCCTGAGATTGAGGTTTAAAGAAATAGAAGGTGAGCCAGAGCAGTATGTCACTCCTTACAAAGAGGAAAAAATAGATTTTTTTGATTTTACCGGTAAAACATATGAAGAAAAAGAATGGATCACAAAAAAATCACAGATTCATTTTAATCTTATCAAGGATAATCTCTTTTATTTTGCCCTTATGAATTTTAGTGAAGGAGAGAGAGGATTTTTTATAAATGTTCATCATATAGTAGCAGACGGAGGCTCTGTAGCAATAATCATTCAGCAGATTATGGACTCTTATTATTCTCTTAAAGAGGGTAAGTCTATAAGCCATGAAAAAAAACCTTCTTATATTGACTTTATAGACATTGAATACGATTATCTTAAATCGGAGAGTGCCGAAAAGGATAGAGAGTTCTGGGCCGGAGAATTTCAGGAAGCACCTGAGCCGGCAGATATTAAATCTTTTAAACTGTCAAAGACCATCAAAACAGAAAGAAAATTTTTTTATTTTCCTCCCGAACTGTCAGGAGAACTCTACAGATTCTGTAAAGAAAATAAAACATCCATATTCCGTATATTTATTGCAGCTTTTTACACCTATGCTTTCAGGGTTACAGGAAAAACAGAAGTAGTCTTCGGTACGGCATATCACAACAGGATTGACGAGATCTCGAAAAATACGGTTGGAATGTATGCCTCTGTACTTCCTTTTAAGCTTGAAGGAGGTAATACGGAATTTAAGACACTTCTCTCAGATGTGAGAACAAAACTCAAATTTATAGATGAACATCAGAGATATCCCTATGATTTGATTTTAAGAGATGTAAAGTCCCATGATCCGGAATGTAAAGGACTTTATGATATTGTTATTTCCCAGCATCTTAAAAATCTTTTTCCTGAAGGGTCGGATGTGGAATTTCACTGTAACGGAAATTTCCCCTATCCTCTTACTATGTATATAAGATATCATAATAGAGATGAACATATTCCCGTTGATTTAATCATTGACTTTCAGACAGATAAATTTACCGGGAAAGAGATTGAAGAGATTTATGAACATATGTTAAATATCATAAGAGACGGCCTGGCCAATCCCGATAAGATTATTTCCGATATAGAAATATTATCTGACAGAGAAAAGAAAAAATTAATTTATTTCTTCAATGATTATCACGGCGACTATCCTCTTGATAAGATTTTTATACACTTTTTTGAAGAACAGGTATTAAAAACTCCCCGTAATACGGCAGTAGTTTATAAAGATAAACAATTGACTTATGAAGAATTAAATAAAAAAGCCAATCAACTTGCAGCACATTTAAGACGGAAAGGCATAAAACCTGACAGCCCTGTATGTATACTGGTGGAACGCTCTATTGAAATGATTCTGGGAGTTGTGGCCATACTTAAATCAGGAGCAGGTTATGTCCCCATTGAAGCAGATTATCCTCGTGAAAGAATTTCCTATATTCTGGAAGATACTGGTTCACCTGTGCTTCTTTCTCAGAGACATCTTTCCGATAAAATTGCTTTCGCCGGTACAGTTTTAGATCTGGAAGATGAACATCTTTATACAGGGGACACGTCAAATCTTCCACCGGTAAATAAACCATCAGATCTTGCCTATGTAATTTATACTTCAGGCTCTACGGGCAAACCCAAAGGTGTTATGATTGAACAGCATTCTCTTACCAACTTCTGTTTCTGGGCCATAGAAACTCATGAATATAACTCTGAAGACCGTATAGCAAAACTGGTAAGTTTTAATTTCGACGTATCCATACCGGAAATTTTTCCGACCCTCTGTACAGGCGGAGCCATACATGTAATACCGGAGGAATTAAAATATTCCATTTATGAATTAAATAACTATTTTGAAGAAAACAAAATAACCGGAGTATGTCTCCCTACCGCCTTCGGTGAACAGTTTATGGAACTTGTGGATAATAAATCCCTGAGATGGGCCGATATTGCAGGCGAGAAATTAAAGAGCTTCAGAAAAAGGAACTATACCCTTATAAATGGCTATGGACCTACTGAAAATACGGTTTATACCACAGGTTTTGTAGTGGATAAATCCTATCCTGTCATTCCCATAGGAAAACCTCTGACAAACACAAGGGTCTATATACTGGATAAATTCAATAATCTTCTTCCTTCAGGCTATCCGGGAGAACTGTGCTGTGCCGGTGAAAATGTAGCAAGAGGATATTTTAATAAACCTGAACTTACGGCAGAAAAATTCGTTCCCGATCCCTTTTTACCTGGAGAAAGAATGTACCATACGGGAGATCTTGCCAGATGGCTTCCTGACGGTAATATAGAATTTTTCGGACGTATGGATCACCAGGTAAAAATAAGAGGTTTCCGTGTGGAAACAGGAGAAATAGAGCAGATCCTTCTCTCACAGGACGGCATAAAAGAAGCAGTAGTCCTTGCAAAACTTGACAAAAACTCCAATAAATATCTCTGTGCCTATATTGTTGCCAGTAAAGAGATAAGTACGGGAGAACTCAAAAAAACTCTCTCAAAGGACCTTCCTGATTATATGGTTCCTACCTATATAATACAGCTTGAAGCCATGCCTCTTACTCCCAACGGAAAGATTGATAGAAAAGCTCTTCCTGAGCCTGAGACAGAAGCATCAAAAGATTATGTCCCTCCCGAAAATGACACGGAAAAGAAACTTGTAGAGATATGGGAAGAAATACTTGCAATAAACCATATAAGTATTGAAGATAATTTCTTTTCCATAGGGGGGCATTCCCTTAAAGCAGCCATACTTCAGGCAAAAATATTGAAAACCTTCAATGTAACGGTATCGTTTAATGAAATATTTAAATCTCCTACAGTGAAACTGCTTGCAGAAAAAATAGGAAAACTTGCACGGGAAGAATTTCTCTCTGTTATATTTGCAGAGGAAAAAGACTTTTATCCTCTTTCATCTGCACAGAAGCGACTCTTTATAATAAATCAGATGGAGCCTGACAGCATTACCTATAATGTTCCAATAACCGTAACCATAGAAGGCAATCTGGATATAGAAAGACTGGGGAAAGCCATTGACGGCATAGTGGAAAGACATGAAAGCTTCAGGACATATTTTGAAATAATAAACGGCGAACCTGTGCAGAAAATAAAGAAATATGTAAGATTTAAACGAAGTTATCTTGAAGACAGAGAGGAAAATATTATTTCTCTTATGGAAAACTTTATAGAGCCTTTTGATCTCTCTAAAGCTCCTCTCATGAGATCCCTTCTCGTTAAGGTCGGGCCGCAGAAATATATATTACTTCTGGATTTTCATCATATAATATTTGACGGTATGTCAACTCCTGTATTTTTCAGGGATCTTTGGAACCTGTATGAGGGGAAAGACGTCAGCCCTTTAAAAAATCATTATAAGGATTATGCTGTGTGGCAGAATAAACTCATGGAATCCCCTTTGATGGAGAAAGAGGAAGAATTCTGGTTGAATATGTTTTCAGGAGAGGTTCCTGTTCTGGATCTACCTTCTGATAATCCGAGAATGACAGGTCAGGATAACAGAGGTGAAACCTTTGATTTTTCCATAGACGGTGATTTGACAGGTACCTTGAGGAGACTGGCTTCTGAGACAGGAACAACACTCTATATGGTTTTAATGTGTGCCTTTAATGTCCTTCTTTCAAAATATACGTCTCAGGAAGACATTGTTGTTGGAACACTTGTAGGGGGAAGAGAAAGGGAGGAATTTCACAATTTAATAGGTATGTTCGTAAATACTCTGGCCATAAGAAACTATCCTCAGAGGGATAAAAGTTTTAAAGATTTTCTCTATGAAGTAAAAGACACCCTTCTTAAAACTTACAGTAATCAGGATTATCAGCTTGAAACACTCATAGATAAACTTAATATTAAAAGGGAAACAGGAAGAAATCCTCTCTTCGAGGTTTTCTTTATTCTCCAGAATATGGATAAACCTGTTTCCTCAGTGGAAGATCTTACAATAAGCTTTAAACATTATGAAAATAAAATAGCCAAATTTGATCTTTCGCTGGATGCATGGGAGGGAGATTTTATTAAATTTTCCATGGAATACCGGACCTCCCTTTTTGAGCCTTCCACTATAAAGAGGATGGCAGAACATTTTACAGCCTTACTCAGAGAGGCAGTAAGGAATCCCGATGAAAAAATTAAAAACATACATATTCTTTCCCGTCAGGAAGAAAAGCAGATTCTTTATGAATTCAACAGGACAGAAATGCCATGCCGGAGCGATAAGGTTATTCATTATTTCTTTGAAGAAGAGGTTGAGAAATATCCCGATAAACCTGCTGTAGTATGTAAAGATAAAAAAATTACTTACAGGGAATTAAATGAAAAGGCAAATCAACTGGCAAAACTTCTTATGTCTTTCGGAGTAAAGAATGATGAGAGAGTTGGCCTTATGATTTCCCGTTCCGTCGATATGATTGTAGGAATAATGGCCGTATTGAAAGCAGGCGGGGCATATGTGCCGATAGATCCAGTGTACCCGAAAGAAAGAATAGAATATATGCTTTCTGACAGTACACCTCTTGTACTTCTGTCAGAGAAAGAACTTTATGAAAAAATAAATTTCTCCGGTAGATTTCTGGATATTAGAGATGAAGAACTTTACAGAGGAGATGTTTCTAATCTTCCCATACGAAATAAATCGTCTGATCTTGCCTATATGATATATACATCGGGCTCTACGGGAAAGCCCAAGGGAGTAATGATAGAACACAGAGCCCTTGTTAATCTTATTACATGGCACAGGCAGAATTATGGTATAAGTGAAGAGGATAACTGTGCAGAATATGCATCTTTCAGTTTTGATGCATCCATATCTCAGATTTTTTCACCTCTCACCTCCGGAGCGACCCTTCATATTATAAGTGAAGATATAAGATTATCACCTCAGGAAATCAGTAAATATATAGATGATAATCATATAACCTATATAGATTTGCCGACACAGTTCTGTGAGTATTTCATGGAAGCAGGAGACAGTAAATATCTGAGGAGAATGACTACAGGAGGGGATAAACTTAAAAAATTCATCCCCAGAAATTATAAACTCATAGATGAATACGGGCCCACTGAATATACCGTTATTACAACCTGTTTTACTGTAGACAGAATTTATCACCGTTCTCCCATAGGAAAACCAGTAGGTAATACCAGGATTTATATAGTGGACAGAAATTTTAATCTTCAGCCTGTTGGAGTGCCGGGAGAATTGTGTATAGCAGGGAAAGGTCTTGCAAGAGGGTATTTAAACAGACCTGACCTGACTCAGGAAAAATTTGTAAATAATCCTTTTTCTCCGGGAGAAAGAATGTACCGCACAGGTGACCTTGCAAGATGGCTCCCTGACGGAAATATTGACTTTATAGGCAGAATAGACTATCAGGTAAAGATAAGGGGTTTTCGTATAGAACTGGGAGAAATAGAGCAGGTAATAAGACAGGAGGAAGGCATTAAAGATGCAGTGGTGATAGATAGAACGGATCAGGGAGGAAATAAATACCTCTGTGCCTATATAATTACCGATAGAGAGATAGATACGGAAGAACTTAAACATACTATGTCACGAGAACTTCCTGATTATATGATTCCTCCTTATATAATCAAACTGGAAAAAATACCTGTCACTCCAAACGGAAAGGTAGACAGAAGGGCCCTTCCGGAGCCTGAAATGGATATAACGGCACGATATGTTCCTCCGAGAAACGATATAGAAAAGAAAATCGTAAGAGCGTGGGAAGAGGTTTTAGGTATTAAAAATATAGGCATTGAAGATAATTTCTTTACCCTTGGAGGCCATTCCCTCAAGGCTGTTACCCTTGTGGCAAAACTGCAGCACGATTTTGAAGTGAATGTAAATGATATCTTTAAGTATCAGACAATATCGAAACTTTCTGAGAATATACAGGAGACAAAAGGATATTTAAAGAGAAAACTTGATCGTATTAAGAAAGAACTGGAAGGAATGAGTTATGAAGAAGGAAGTTCTGTTAAATCTGCGAGAGAGAAATATGAAAAACACATATCCGCATATTATTCTACAGATCTTACAGAAAGAAAGAATTACAAAAATATTCTTCTCACGGGAGTAACGGGATATCTCGGTATACATCTGTTTATGGAATTACTGGAAGAAACATCATGTAATGTATATGTGATTATAAGAGCTTCTTCTGTTCAGGAAGCTGCAGAGAGACTGAAGAATAAGCTTGCCTACTACTTTAACAGGGACGTATATGAAAAATACAGAAACAGAATTTATGTATTAAAAGGAGACCTTTCTGAAGAAAATCTCGGCCTTGACGGAAATATTTCTATTTCTGAGAAAATTGACTGTATCATTCATTCTGCGGCAAATGTAAGACATTACGGAAATTACGAGGATTTTTATAAAAGTAACGTACTGGCAACGGAAAATCTCCTGTCCTTTGCCAGAAAGGGAAAGAAAAAAGATTTCAATCACATATCTACGGTTTCTGTGGGATGGGGAACAGTGGAAGGGACAGAAGAAATACTCTTTACTGAAGAAGACTGTGATGTAGGGCAGAAAATAGAAAACCATTATGTAAAAACGAAGTTAATCTCTGAAAAGCTTGTTATCGATGCAAGAGCCGATGGAATTAAAGGAAATATCTTCCGTGTCGGAAATCTCGTCTATAGTTCTAAAAGCGGTCTTTTTCAGGAAAATATCGATGAAAATGCTTTTTATAATCTTATTAAATCCTATATTAACCTTGGGAAAATTCCTTCTGACGAAGCATCTGATCTATCATTCATAGACAGTGTGAGTAAAGCTATAGTTATGCTTTATGATAGAGCTAATCTGGAAAATGAAACCTATCATATTCTGAACAGCACCACAGAAAATCTGGCAGAACTCTTTACCTCCAGAGGAGCAAGGATGAACATAGACAGCCTAATTACAGGGGATTTTATCGATTATCTATCGGGAGCTTTTGATATACCTCCTTACAGGCCTTATATAGAAAATGTTATGCTCCATAAAGGATGGCTCAGTGAGGAGAGTATGTCCACCAGGTTTATAACTCTTTCGGATAAAACCAGAATTATTCTGGACAGAATCTCTTTTAAATGGCCTCTGTTTGATATTACCAAGATGGAACGGATGATTGTAAAATGTCTGGAGAGCAGAATTGAATTTTTAAATACTGCTCCCCTGTTTTTTGATATTTCCAGAGAACTGCTCAGAGAAGTGGCATCTATGTCGAAACTGGAATATTATACAGATAATTCTGTACTGTTCTGGGAAGGTGAGAAGAACAGAAAAATTTATATTATTTTCGACGGTTATCTGGAATTCTTTAAAGCTTCCAGATACGGATGGGTCGGAACGTTTGCAGTCAGAGGGCATGGACATATTGCAGGAGAAGCATGTATTCTGGAACCGGATACACCATATCTCTTTTCCGTGGAAGCATGTATGGGAGACGTAACAGTACTTTCCATTGATGCTGATTATATCAATTCACTGGTTGAGAAAAATTACAGGTTTACCAGAAATATAATGAAACACTGGAAGAATGAGATTGAGAAGCTTGTAAAAATAGTTATTAATCTCTGATTTATTTCTTTTTAAGTGCTTTGATATGATTTAGAACTGACATTATGAGACTGAAACTTTCAGGGGCAGGTTTAAATTTTGCTTCTATCTTTTCCATTTCTTTTCCGAGCTCTACCTGAAGAACTTCGGATTTTTTTACTGAAAGTAATTGATATGGGTATACACTTCTGTGGCCTGTCATAAGAAAACTGATTGCACATACTATAGTAGCATATGGCGCCAGTTCTGTTCCAAAAAGCTCCATTGACATAATACTGGCTGCAATAGGAGTATTCGTCGCACCTGCCATAAGCCCCAGAGCACCGAAGGCGGCAAAAGTTGCCCTGTCAAGATGAAATATTTCTGCATACAGACTTCCTGCAGAGGCGCCTATAAAAAATATAGGTGTTACAACTCCTCCGCTTCCTCCGGCATTGAATGTAATGGCGGTAAAGATAATTTTTATGATAAAGGCATACCAGATGATTTCTCCTCCCTTTAAAATGGACTCTGTAGTATTCATGCCGAGTCCAAGGTATTTACTGGAGAATATAAAAGTAAGACCTATGATTATAATACCTCCTATAATACTTTTAAAAGGAGCCAGTTTTTTTAATTTTTCAGACATACTTTTTCCCAGATGCAACATTTCAATTAGAAAGAATGAGCAAAGACCGAAAAATATACCGCAGAGAAGGAGTTTTAACGAAAAGGTTTCACTGAATACAGGAACAACTTTTATGGGATTGGAAAAATAGCTTATCCCCATAGCCGATGAAACATGATAGGCTGTAACCCCTGCTATAAAAGAAGGAAGAAGGACATCATATAAAATGCCGCCTACGGCCAGGCATTCAATTCCATAAATAGCACCTGAAATTGGTGTGCCAAAAACGGAAGCAAGACCGGCACTGATACCGCATATAACCAGTTTTTTTCTGTCATAATCATTCAGTTTCATAAAATCTGATAGAGTGGATGAAACTCCTGCTCCTATTTCGGCAGAGGGCCCTTCTTTCCCGGCTGAACCACCTGTAACTATAGTTATTATGGTGGCAATCAATTTTACAATTACAACACCGGGTTTTATTTTGCCATAATGTTTGTGCACTGCTTCAATTTCTGCTCCCAGTCCTTCTATATTATCCCCCAGATACTTTTTTATTATGTCGCTTAAAAATAATCCTGCAGGAAGCAGAAGAAAATAATATGAATAATGACTGCTAAAACCGGTGCTCCAGTTTAATATCTTTAAAAATATGGCAACTGCAACCCCGATTATTGCCCCGGAAAATGATGCCAGAATAAACCATTTAAGAACACCCATAAAAATGACTGCTTCTTCTGTAAATTTGTTTTGCATTTCCTGCATAATTATTTCCTCCTATGAATTATAAAATACTGTCTTACAAAAAGAACAGAAATATTTTCAGATGGAGTAAGGCTGGGAATAAAAGTCATTGAATTATCTCTGTTACAGTTAATTATCTGGCGTGAAAATAAAAGTAATAATATACTGATAAAATATAATATATATTGTTTTTTTATAAAAAAAAATTTTTGTTTTTAGAGTTTCTGATTAACTGTGAAGTGTGACCGGGTAATATTTATCCCTTTTTTTTTATTTTTACTAACCTGACAAATTTCTTAAAATCTTCCAGATCATTTGTTACTGTAATCATATGCTTTGTTCTTCTATCGGAAATAACAGCAGATAATTCTGTTTCCGAAATTCCGAGAACATCGAAAGGTATGAATAATTCCTTACCTGACTCATAACAATAAACTCCTGTTTCGCTTAATATATATTTTGTAGTTCTCTGTTTTATAACAGTTCTGAAATTACTTATGCCAAAATAACATAGTCCCAGTCCGATAGCAATAAGCCATCCTGAAATCGAACCGTTATTTCCTCTACTATGGTAATTGTTGTGAGGCATATATTTGTTCATGTCTATTACAGCCATTACAGTAACTGCTAAAAGTCCTGCACCGAATATAAACAAAATAACTCCTACTGATAAATAAAAAATACTGGATCTGGTTGAATAACGAAAAGTATTCATTAATATTTTAGTTCCTGCTTATCTCTTGATTATACAGAAATATGATTCTCTGTGTTAACATATTTACATATGTATATCTTAAATGAAAAAAATCTTCAGGTCAATAAAAATATGGTCGAAAAATTTTTTATCTGTGATATAATAATTTTAAAAACCAGGAAAAGAGAGATTTTGTTTATGTCTGATAAATATCAGGTTATTGTAATAGGTGGCGGAGCCACGGGAACAGGAATACTTCGAGATCTTGCACTAAGAGGTATTTCCTCTGTATTACTGGAACAGAATGATTTTGCAACAGGTACAAGCGGTCGTTTCCACGGCCTTCTTCACAGCGGTGCTCGCTATGCGGTAAAAGATCCTCATTCGGCAGAAGAATGTATAAGAGAAAATATGATTTTAAAAGAAATAGCATCCGATTGTATTGAAGACACAGGCGGTGTTTTTATTGCCACTAAAAGAGATGACCCTTCTTATATTGATAAATGGCTTAAAGGATGTGCTTCTTCACATATTCCTGTAACTGAAATGTCAGTAATTGAATTACTTGAAGAAGTGCCATGCCTTACTCCTGATGTAACCAGAGCATATCATGTGCCTGACGCGGCAGTAGACGGTTTTACTCTTGCAGCATCAAATGTTTTTTCTGCCATGAAAGCCGGTGCAGTAGTGAAAACTTACTGTGAAGTCAAAGGTTTTAAAGTAGAAAATAATATGGTAAAAGGGGTTTTCATTAGAGATAAACACAGAGGGACAGAAGAATGTATAGAAGCCGAAATTGTCATAAATGCGACAGGCCCCTGGACAGGTGTGGTGTCATCACTTGCAGGACAGCATATAAATGTTTCTCCCGATAAAGGTGTTCTCGTCATATTCAATCATCGTATTGCAGGTTATGTTTTAAACAGACTCCGCCCCCCCGGAGACGGTGATATATTTGTTCCTCACGGCAGTGTAACGGTGTACGGTACAACCTCAAAGCCGACTGAAAAACCGGATGATATTGAAGCCACTAAAGAAGAAGTTTTAGACCTTATTAAAGAAAGTGAAGATTTTATCCCCGGCCTTATGGATATGCGTTTTATCCGTGCCTTTGCAGGTGTAAGACCTCTTTATCAGGGAGAAGGAGATGCTTCTGGGAGAGAAGCTACAAGGGATTTTACCCTTATTGATCATGAAGAAAAAGGACTTAAAGGATTTATATCTGTCGTGGGAGGAAAACTTACCACATACCGTCTTATGGCAAAAGCTACAGTAGATGTAATAGCAAAAAAACTGGGTGTAGATAAACCATGTATTACAGATAAAGAAAAACTTACAGCCCCCTTCCCGTGGAAGAGAATGCCTGTAGAAGAACCACTCTGTCAGTGTGAAAGGGTTACAAAGGACATGCTTGATAAAGCGGTGGAAGGTAAAGAGAATTTTTCCCTGAGCGATGTGAGGAGACTGACGAGACTTGCCATGGGACCATGTCAGGGTACTTTCTGTACCTTCAGAGCTACCGGATATTACCATGAAACAAAGAAACTGGATATAAATAAAGCCAATAAACTGCTTAAAGATCATATACAGGAAAGATGGAAAGGGGCAAGACCTGTTCTCTGGGGCTGGCAGGCACAGGAAACAGAGCTTATGAGAGGTATATATCTGGGACTTTTGAACCTTGAAAGACTTTAATGGTCATGACTGTAAGTTTATATCTGTGACCTTACCAGCAAGGAGACAGAGTTTTCTGACACAATTCTATAAAATATTTTATCATTGCTTTAATTATCTGACTATAGTAATATTATTATAGTCATATTTTATGTGGAGATGATATTTATGTATATATCGGCAGGGGAATTTAAAGCAAAATGTTTGAGTCTTATGGATAAAGTTAAGGAAAGTCATGAAGAAATAATAATAACAAAATACAGTAAACCTGTAGCAAGGTTATTACCTGTTGAGGAAGAACCGGAGAAACCTCTTTTCGGATATTTAAAAGGTTCTGTGGTTATAGAAGGCGATATAATCAGTTCTTTAGAGGAAGAATGGGATGCAGAAAAATAAAATTTATGAAAAATTGCTTTTACTGGACACTCATGTGTGGATATGGTTGTTAAACGGTGATAATCAGTTGAAGGGTACAAAAACACTTTTTTATATAAATCAGGCAGCTAAAGAAGCACGGCTGAGAGTATCGTCTATTTCAGTATGGGAAACTGGTATGCTTGAAGCTAAAGGCAGAATAAGGTTTTCAGTTGACTGTCTTGACTGGGTAAATCAGGCTCTTTCTGCTCCTGGAATCTCTCTTGTTCCTCTCACTCCTGGAATAGCAATAGCAAGTACGAGACTTCCCGGTGAATTTCATGGCGACCCTGCTGACAGAATAATTGTTTCTACAGCCAGAAAACTTTCTGCCTGTCTTGTCTCGAAAGATTCTAAAATACTGGCATATGGAAATGAGAAATATCTTGATGTACTGGGAATTAAATAGGCCTGATTTCAAGGTTGACCGGTCTGTATGGCTTGGAAAAACATAAAAATAATTTGCAAGTGTTTCAGCTATCAGCAGTCAGCTTTTATGAGAATTAAATAACAAGTGTGTCGTTTAAAATATTTTCACTTAGAGCCTATCCGAAAAGTCGCCTCATACCTTTCCACTGCCAGGCTCTTCCGAAAAATCTATAATCCTTCTGAAAGAGAACCTGTTTTTACAGATATTTACTATTTTGCGTCTATTTAATTTACAACTGGCTGTTAATACGGTATATATTTTTCTCCAGAACCTGGCAGTGGAAAGGATGAGAAAATAAATATTACTTTTCTGATAGGCTCTTAATAGCTGAACCTGATGGCTGAGTTCTTTCGAGATTTCTAAACTTTTAATCCTTCCAGGTCTTCAATCCTTATTTCATGCTCTTTTAAAGTGCCGGAAATTATATCCAGTTTAGCCGAGTGTCTGTCTAATTTACGGTTAGCCATTTTAACATCTGAGAGTAATATTATAGTTCTATTATCCAGGTCATGAAGTTTTTCTTTTGTTTCCTGTCTGAATTCCTGAAATTCTTTTTTTAATTCTTTTAGTTCGGTTTGTATATTTGCCTGACCTTCTTCAAGTTTTGTCTGACGCCCTTCAAGTCTTGCCTGACCTTCTTTTAACTCTTTAAGTTCTGATAATATCTGTTTTAATATGTCTTCCATCGTTATTCTCCTTTAAGTGAAACAATCCATGAAAATTGTTTTATCATGAATTACAGGCCGATTATACCATATCCATTTATTAAATTCAATTTATCCGAAAGTGCCTGTAATACAGGTTTCAATCTCTTAAAAATTCTTTTATAAATAAGTTCAATTCAGTAGAATTAGCATAAATTTTTTGAAAATCATAGATGAAAATAATTACCGGCAAAAAAATCTGCCGGTGTTATACACTGAATATTACTCATTAATACAAAGCATTATACACTATTCCAGTGCTTCTTCCGAGTAATTTCATATCTTCTTCACTATAAAATTTTTTCAATGCAATAAATTTCGCATATACATCCTTATATCCTTCTCTTTTTCCTGTGCTTTCTTCTGATTGGGGATCAATAAATGCCATAACAGATGTTTCCTGGTCTTCCCTGAGAGATTTTTCTTTAAGATCTGCACTCCCTGTAAGTATAGCTTTATTACTGACCTGAGCATAAGCATAAATAATATATATGCTTAACTCAGTAAGGTATAGCGATAATCCTGTGCCATCCTTAACGAATTAATCTCTTCCTCCGTATAAAATTTCTTCAATGCAAGAAGCCTTGCATATCCGTCATGAACTCCTTCTTCTTTAAGTCTTTGAATTTCTTCTCTTACATCTTCCCTGCTCTCTGCAATATTTTTTAATTTATTTCCGATAGCTCTTTCATATCTGCCTATATCTCTCACTGTTTTCCTGACAAGATTCTTTTCATATTCTTCTTTACTCATAAAAACGGGTATATCGGAAACCGTGGAAGAAAGATTAATGTCAGTACTCTGGCTTTCCCATAATTTGAGAAAATCCTTTTTATATTCTTCCATATTTCTTTTATCCGATAACGGATCTATAAAAACCATAACACTTGTTTCCTGATTTTCTCTCAGTCCTGAATGAGTAAGGTTTGTACTACCTGTAAATAAAACCTTATCGCTTACAATCATTTTGGAATGAAGTTTCCTGTCATGGTTTTCGCCTGTCCCGTCAAGCCGGGCAAATCTTACAGGGATTCCTGCTTCTTTTAAATTAAGACAGGTGTTGATATTATTGGCCGGCATCTCAGAAGGCTCAAGCAGTATTTTTATGTCGAAATGTTTACCGAGCTTTTCCATAGATTTTTTCTTTTCTATAATAAGTTCACCTATGTCTTTACTCATACAGAAAGAAGGGATATAGAGAAATTCTTCTGCACTGTTTATGGCATATATTACAAGGGCCTGCAGTTCTTCATGAGTGGTTCCTGTTACAAGTGTCTGAGTGCCTGCAGTATTTCCTTCAGGAAGTGTTATATTTTTTAAATAGCTCAGATTTTTTTCCGAGTTTATATGATTGAAAGATTCTTCGATTTTTTCATACAGACAGCATCGTCCTTTGTCTGTGAGACCTGCATAGAAATCATCCTTTTCATTCATGAGATTTGCCATAAAAGGAGTATTTGAAATATATGGAGAATTGTTTGCTTCTTTAAATTCCCCGTAATCTTCAGGATTAAGGCCTGCTTTTTTATATTCTTCAAATATTCTTATTACTCTGTCAAGACCGTTTGGAGCGTTTTCTATATATTTCTGACTTTCCGCCGGGAGAAGCAATATGAGGAAATCGCAGAATTGAGTAGGAGTAAGCAGGAACCTGTATTTTATTGGTTCCCCTGTTTGTCCGTCTGTTATATATCCATTTT